>DATMMY010000353.1:0-11446 GCA_035569515.1 Candidatus Solibacter sp.
CCCACCCAGGTTTTTCGTGGTACATTCAGATTCACTGGTTCCTATGGCCAACAAAGAACGCGGCAATCCTCGCTGGCTTGACCTCTTGTGGCTGCTCTTCCTGGGAGTACTGGCGTTGCTGCCTCCGGTCCGCGAGTGGCACAAGCAGGTCATTCTGTTGCTCATCGGAGCTTTTCAGCTTCTGGAATCCAGGTTTGTCCGCAACGTTCCCAAAGGCGGGGAGATTCTAGCGGTCGTCATCAAGCTGGTGCTGGCCACCACGCTTTTGGTCCACACCAGCTCTACCCCTATCCTCAGCAGCTATTACCCTGTTCTCTACCTGCCCATCATGACGGCTGCCATGTATTTGGGTCCGCTGGGGACGCTGTTTTGGACCCTCGTGACCTCGGCTGCGTATTGCTCCTATCTCTATCCTGCACTGAAACAGTATCGCCTGACGCGCGAAGGTGTTGCGGAACTCTCGCTGCGCATCGTATTTTTCTTTCTTGTAGGTATGATCGTGAACCGCTTTGTGATGGAATCGCGGCGACAGACACGGCGTTATCAAATCTCTGCGGAGAACTTGAGACAGGCCAACCGCAGCCTGGAAAAGGCGCAGCGAGAAGCGCGCCGCGCCGAGCGGCTGGCTGCCTTGGGGCAGCTCTCGGCCGGACTTGCCCACGAGATTCGCAACCCGCTGGGAGTAATTAAAGGATCGGCTGAGATCCTGCATCAGAAGCTCACTGATTCTGAACCGTTGGCGCGGGAGCTTTCAGGATATATCTATACTGAAGTGAACCGCCTTAGCGCACTGGTCAGCCGCTTTCTGGATTTTGCCCGGCCTTCGCAAATGCAGTTGCACGCCCAGAAGTTACAGCCCATTGTGGAGAAATCATTGAAGTATGTGCTGGAACAGAAAGTTGCTGTCAACGTTAAAGTGCACCGTGAGTATTGTCCTGGGCTTCCTGATGTCCTGGCTGACGAAGAATTTTGCGACATCGTCTTTACTAATCTCTTCCTGAACGCCTGTGAAGCCATGGGAGAAGCGGGAGGAGATCTGAGAGTTCGAATTCAGCTTCGCCATCATGCACCGGAACCTGCGGAAAACGGAGAACGCAACCAGGTAGTCGTGGAGGTTGAGGATACGGGACCGGGTATCCCTGCGGAATCGCGGGAGCAGATATTCAATCCTTTTGTGACCACCAAGCAGTCAGGAGTGGGTCTGGGGCTGGCCATCGTTACCAAGATTGTCGACGCCCACGGAGGTGCGGTCCGGGTCACGAGCGAGCCCGGTCAGGGCGCTTGCTTCCAGATATCATTTCCCGAAGCCAAGGTTGAGCCCAATCCCGCAGAATTGGAAGCCAAGTTGCACTGAACCCTGCCATGCCAAATATCTTGATTGTTGAGGACGAGCCCAAAATGCGCCGGCTGCTGGAGATCAGCCTGGGGGAAGATGGGCACACCGTTCATATCGCGGCCGAAGCCGAAGCGGGGCTGAAGTGTCTGCGCAGGGAAGTCATTGATCTGGTCGTGACCGACCTCAAACTGCCGGGCATGAACGGGCTGGAGTTTCTGCAGGAAGCCAAGCGCGTGAATGCCGCGCTGCCCATCGTAGTGATGACTGCTTATGGCTCAGTTGAGACCGCGGTGGACGCCATGAAGGCCGGCGCCAGTGACTATGTTCTCAAGCCGTTCACTATGGCTGAGATGAAGCTGGTCATTCGCAAAGAGCTTGACGTCCAAAAGGTGCGCGATGAAAACCGCACTCTGCGCGAGGCCCTGGGTAAACGCTATCACTACCAGAACATTGTCGCCCGCAGCGGCAAAATGCAGGAGGTCCTGGCCATTGTGGCGCGCGTGGCGCCCACCAACTCTACCGTCCTGCTGGGAGGTGAGAGTGGAGTCGGCAAAGACCTGATCGCCCGTGCCATTCATCAGAATTCCCGCCGTGCTTCAGGACCGTTCATCAAGATCAACAGCACCGCGATTCCCGACAACCTTTTTGAGAGTGAGCTCTTCGGCTACGAAAAAGGCGCATTCACCGGAGCCAACAACAGCAAGCCGGGAAAATTTGAGCTGGCCGACAAAGGCTCGCTCTTTCTCGACGAGATCGGCGATGTTCCTGCACCTATCCAGGTTAAGCTGTTGCGCGTCCTCCAGGAGCGCGAATTCGAGCGCCTGGGCGGGACCAGGACCATCAAAGTGGATGTCCGGCTGGTGGCCGCAACGAATAAGGACCTGCGGGCGGCGCTGGAGCAGGGCACCTTCCGCGAAGACCTCTACTACCGCCTCAACGTCGTTCCCATTGATATTCCTCCGCTGCGCGAACACAAGGAGGACATACCGGATCTGGTCCACCATTTTCTCGCCCGCTTCACCCGGGAGAATGGCAAAGAGATGGAGATCATCACGGCTCCTGCGCTCAAGCTCCTGATGGACTATCACTGGCCCGGCAACGTGCGCCAGCTTGAAAACACCGTGGAGCGCGCCGTAGCGCTGTCCAGCGACGATCTGATTGACGTTGACGACATCCATCTTGATTCCGGTCCTTCCAAGAACGCGGCGGCAGCCGCTGCCCCTTTGCTTCCCGAAGGCATGACCCTGGAACAATGGGAGGACGAGATCATCCGCGAAGCCTTGCGTCGCGCCCAGGGAAACAAAAGCCAGGCAGCGCGCATGTTAGGCCTCTCGCGCAACGCGTTGCGTTATCGTTTATCGAAGATCGGCGTGGTGGATGAGGAGTAGCTTGTGAGCAGTCAGCACTCAGCATTCAGCCAAAGAAGCAAATGGCAATTAGCAAATAGCAATTAGCCACACGGCTGGAGTGCACTCGGAATTCGAGTCCCACGATCCACGTTAATGGAAACGGCAAACAAGTATGCGGGGAAGTACCGTGATCGTGTTCTCGAAACTGACCTTTGGCCAATTGCTATTTGCTATTTGCTAATTGCCATTTGCTGGCTGAATGCTGAGTGCTGATTGCTGAATGCTTTCTTCCTGGCCCAAAACCACCAATGCCCATGGTTGAAAACCACCACTTTACCCGGCCGGTACTCCTGATCTGCTGTAAAGGCGGGGAAAGGCTTGGGATATGGCGATTTGGGCTTTGGCATGAGACTTGCCTTAGATCTGGGCAGAGTTTCAGTTTGTAAAAGTCACTTCTGTTAGTGAAAGTCAGTTCTAAGGTGAGGCTGGCTATGAAAATGGTAAAGCTGTTCGTTTTGATGTTTGCGGTGACAGGGCTTTTGGCAACTTCACAGGCCCAAGCCCAGGGCCCCGGAGAGCAACCCTCAACCGGGGTGGGCCATATTAGCCTGATCCATGGCGATGTTTCCATGCAGCGTGGCGACTCCGGAGAGTGGGCGGCCGCCAGTCTTAATACACCACTGGTCCGTGGCGATCATGTCGCGACCGGAGAAAAATCACGGACAGAGATCCAACTGGATTATGCCAACATCATGCGTCTGGCGGCCGGCTCGCAGGTCAAGATAGCCGATCTTACGCGCTTGCATATTCAGGTCCAGGTGGCGCAAGGCTATGCCAACTACACCATGTTCAAGGGCGGCGAAGCCGACGTCGAAATTGACACGCCCAACGTAGCGGTGCGTCCGCTGCGGCATGGAAGATATCGCGTTCAGGTGAATTCGGACGCTGAGACAGACGTGATCGTGCGTGAAGGTGAAGCTCAAATCACCACGCCCCAGGGAAGCACCACGGTCAAAGAGGGGCAGCAGATCACCATCCGAGGCACGGACAGCCCTGAATACCGGGTAGATGCAGCTCCCGGAAAAGATGATTGGGACAAATGGAATAAAGATCGTGACAACATTATTCGCGATGCCGAGGGCTGGCGCCGAACCAATCGTTACTACACCGGCGTGCAAGACCTGGATAGCTATGGTCACTGGACATATATTCCCGGTTACGGCCAGGTGTGGACCCCCTACCAGACGAATTCCTGGTCGCCCTATCAGGTGGGGCGCTGGGTGTGGGAGCCTTACTACGGCTGGACGTGGGTCTCCTATGAGCCTTGGGGTTGGGCGCCCTACCACTATGGACGCTGGTTCCTTTACGGTGCTTCCTGGTACTGGTACCCGGGACCGGTGTATGTTTCCTATCGGCCCATTTACGCGCCTGCCTATGTGTTCTTCATAGGGTTTGGACATCACCAGTTCAACGTTGGTCTTGGATTCGGCTCCATTGGCTGGCTGCCTTGCGGACCGCATGACGCTTTCTATCCGTGGTATGGGCGTGGCTTCAATCGTGTGCATGTCACCAACATCACCAACGTGACCAATATCACGAACATCACCAACATCAACAACGTAAACAGTGGGTCGGTCGTTCCTCCTCTGGCGGCCCACGGACGCTTTCCGCATGGCGGCTCGAACATTCAGTTGGCCATGACGAATCCGCGCATTCGGCAGGCCATTACCTCGGTTCCGGCGGAAGACTTCAGCAAAGGCGCCGCGCTCAACCGCCGCACCGGTGTTGAAGTAGAAGCACTGCGGGAAGCCCATGTAGTTGCCGGGAACGTTCCTGTAGTACCCCAGCATGAAAGTTTGCAGCCCACCAAGATCGCGGGCGCGCCGATAAGCACCGTTAAACCTAAGACCGATGAGCGCTTCTTTGTGAAGACTCAGCCTCCGGCTGCTCCACCCTCCTTCAAAGACCAGGCGGCAGGAGTAGAGCGGGTAATCAAAGCCCATGATGGCGAGCTGCAGGCAGCTACGAAAGCCAGTGTGGGCGCATCTGCGGCAGCAGCTTCGGGGAAAGGCACGGCTGCTCAAGTGTCGGGGGCCGGCGGCCAGCAGACCGTGCACATGACCAATCCGCCTGAGGCGCAGAAGACCGTCCCCCCGCAGCAGGTTCCTCCGGTTGCCAAGATGGGGCCTCCGGAAGAAGACAAGTCGGCCAGCTCTGCCAAACAGAACTCAACAAGTGACAACAAGACTAGCCAGGGATTCCAGAAGTTCACGCCTCCAGGTGGACCGCACCCAAGTCCAACGGAGACCGGAAATGCGAATGGTCAGCATCCGTCGCCTTCTCCGGTTGCAAAGATGGGACCTCCTGAACAGGAGAAGTCCGGCAACTCTGACAGGCAGAACGTGGGGAGCGACAACAGAAATAACCAGGGCTTCCAAAAGTTTCCCGGAGGCCAGCCGCACTCTGTTCCACCAGAGAGCGGGAGTTCGAATAGTCAACAGCAGCCGAGCCCGATTGCCAAAATGGGGCCGCCTGAAGAGTCCGGCAACTCTGCCGGGCAAAATCCGGGAAGCGACAACAAGAATAGCCAAGGGCTTCAGAAGTTTCCGCCTGCCGCAGGGGGCCAGCCGCACCCTGTTCCACCAGAGAGCGTGAGTTCGAATAACCAGCAGACTTCTTCGATCGCCAGATTGGGGCCACCGGAAGAACAGCAGGACAAATCCAGCGATTCTTCTAAACAGAAACCGGGAAGCGACAACAAAAAGAGCCAAGGTTGGCAGAAATTTTCATCTCCTGGGGGAGGCCCCACTCCTGCGCCCTCCGAGAGCGGGAGTTCGGGACGTCAACCTCAACCCCAACCGCCATCCCAGCAGCAGACGCAGCAACAACCGGGGACTGTGCCCCAGAACCAGGGTGGTTGGCAAAAACTTCCTCCCAGCTCCGATTCACGAAATGGTTCGCAGAAGCCTCCGCTGGACTTGAGCCATCCGATTGTTGCTCCTCGTCCTACTCCGGATGAAACCAGGTCGGTCCACACGCAGCCAATGCCAACGCCGCGCATGGAGCCGCCAAGTCACTCTCTGGGAGGCAACGAGCCGAGGATGAGCCCTCCTTCGCCAATGCCGCACATTGAGCCGAGGATGAGCCCTCCTTCGCCAATGCCGCACATTGAGCCGAGAATGAGCCCTCCTACGCCAGCGCCGCACGTTGAACCAAGGACGCCTCCGCCGGCTCCGCATGTGGAACCAAGAATGTCGCCGCCGGCTCCAGCCCCGCGCGTTGAGCCCAGCCGCGGTGGTAGCTCTTCAGGAGGCAACAATAGTTCGTCGGATTCCAAGGGGCAGAGAGGTCCTCACTAAGCAACTCCCTTCAACCTAACTGCAAGCCGCTTGACGCGAGGCGGCTTGCAGTCAGCTCAATACCGTTCGTTCTTGCGGAAATGTGAATGAATGTTTGTGTGCTGCTTTTGTCCGTTCTCGTTTGGGTGTAGGCTTTAACTTCCCCAAGAGGCGGGCGCCGATGATGCATCACAGCATACGCCCAGAGCATGGTTATAGCATCGTCACGCAGGCTAATTGCCAATTGCTAAGTACCAATTGCTGATTCTTACCAGACGCCCTTGTCGCTGCCAGTGATCCGCAAAGCCACTGCTGCCGCTGAGGCCAGCGGAGGAAGAAGGCTCAGGCGGAAGGTCGCTGGAACATTGCCGCGAATGGCGGCCTCGGCGATCTGCCGTGTGTAGAGCTTGGCTCCGTGGGGCATGATGGGAAGCCGCAGGAACCGTGCCCGAGTGTAGATCTTGTCTGCGCTGACCGTGGCTGCCGAGATCACTTCGGGGGGGATATTCAAACCGGTTCCCCGGTACTGCTTCACGTATTCGGAGACGATATTAAGAAAGCTTGCCACCCCCGTCCAGATCCCCGCACGATCGGCCGCCCTGCGTAACTCGACAAAGTCTACCTCGCCGGTCTCCACCAGCGATGCGGCATTCAGGATGTCGCAGACCCTGAAATAGAAGTGGCGGTACATGCGCTGCAGGGTGGCGGCAAAAATACGCTCCTCGGGAGCCGGCGTAAAAAATCTATGACCATTGATCTGGGTGACCACGCGGCGGTCAACAAACCGTTGGGCCAACTCGATATGCTCGCCTGTCTGGCCTAACCGCCCAATGTGCGCCTCAATCGGTTCCTGCAGCCCGGGCAGGGAGAAATTCCATTTGTTGGCCAGCCGGTCGCCCCAACTGCGGTGCTCAACACGGGCGTGGAATCTATCTTTGAACACGCGCACAATGTCTTTGGAGTTGCCGGTAGAGACCACGTCAAGATCGCTGCCCAGGTCAGGCCAATGGTCAAGGGTCTTCATCACTGCCACCGGGCAGTCTTCCTCTTCCAGGGCGTTGCAGACCTGCTCCAGTTGGGCCAGGGCACTGGTAATACGGGCACGTTCATTGCTCAAGACGCCGAGGGCCCACGCCTGAATATCGGCGTTGCCCCGGTTCCCGGCGACCCGATTGATGACTTCAAAGGCGCGCACAACTACGTGATTGGAGTTGGCAAGGTCAACAAATTCCTCCCGCTGCGCGGGAGTCAATGAAGTGAGTAATGGAAAAATATCTGGCGCGGCTGAGGGTCTAAGCGTCAATCTGAGGAACGCATCAATGTATTGCTTCTCTGCTGCAACGACCTTGGCCATGAGGACGATGTGCTCCAGTTTGTATTCGTTAGGATGAAAGCTGCTGCACTTCGGGTTGGCACAAGGCCTGGTTTGATGGTGTTATATAGTGGCGACAGGCGATAATGCGCCGCTTCGTCACTCGAGCTCACCATGACGGAGCAAGATCGCACGGATGGCGAAAGACGCACCAAGGAGGGGCCGTTGGCCTATAACGATCTAAGAGAGTGGGTAGCCGCGCTGGAACAGGCAGGCGAGCTGAAAAGAATCCGCACGGAAGTTGATCCCATCCTGGAGATCGCCGAGATCACTGACCGGGTTTCCAAGGGGGCGGCAAAAACATACGGCCGGCCCGGAGGTCCCGCGTTGCTGTTTGAAAACGTGAAGGGCTCCAAAGGCGTCCCGCTGCTGATCAACCAGTTCGGCTCGGAACGGCGCATGCAGATGGCGCTCAACGTGGACGGCCTCGATGAAATAGCAGAGCGCATTCGCGAGGTGCTTAACATGAAATCTCCAGAAGGTTTTCTGGAGAAGCTGAAAATGCTGCCCAAACTGGCGGACATGGGAAGGTTTTTCCCTAAGACCGTGACTACCGGCCCTTGCAAAGAGGTCATCAAGAAGAAAGACTTCTCCCTGCTCGACTTCCCGGTGCTGCAATGCTGGCCCCAGGACGCGGGCCGCTTCATCACCCTGCCATGCGTCATCACTCGCGATCCCAAGACAGGGAAGCGCAACGTCGGCATGTATCGCATGCAGGTCTATGACGCTACCACCGCCGGCATGCACTGGCAGCGTCAGAAAGTGGCAGCCGAGCACTACCGCGACCTGCTGCGCATGGCAGCGGCCCAGTCGTCTTCGGCTGCGAACAAAGACGGAGCGCATCCGGGGTCCCCAACGCGCGCCGGGGTTGTGCGTGTTGGGGTGGAGGCACCCCAGGCCGCAGCAGTGCGTTCCGGCGTATCCATCATGGCTCGTTCCGGTGGAGGTTCCATGCTGGCCGAAGGAGACAGGCCCAGCGGAACCATGGAAGTTGCCGTAGCCATCGGTACTGAGCCGGCGTTGACCTTTTCCGCCATCGTACCGGCTCCGCCAGAGGTGGAAGAGTTCATTGTGGCCGGGTTCCTGCGGCAGAAACCCGTTGAGTTGGTGAAGTGTGAAACGGTGGATCTGGAAGTTCCAGCGACCGCGGAGATCGTCCTGGAAGGTTATGTAAAGCTGGATGAGCTGCGGACGGAAGGTCCTTTTGGCGACCACACCGGCTTCTATTCGCTTGAAGATCAGTATCCGGTCTTTCACCTCACCTGCGTAACCCATCGTAAGAATCCCATCTATGCGACCACGATTGTGGGCAAGCCGCCGATGGAAGATGCCTGGATGGGCAAGGCCGTGGAACGTATCTTTCTACCTCTCATGAAGCTGACGCTTCCTGAGATTGTGGATGTGAACCTGCCTGTTGAGGGGATCTTTCACAACCTGATGATCGTCTCCATTCGTAAGTCTTATCCGGGTCACGCCCGCAAAGTCATGAATGGCATATGGTCGTTGGGCCAGGCCATGTTTACCAAGTGCGTCGTGGTGGTGGATGAAGATGTGAACGTTCAGGACACTGGAGAAGTGGTGCTCAAGGTATTCAACAACATTGACCCGGAGCGCGATATTCAATTCACATTGGGCCCTGTGGACTCTCTGGACCACGCTTCCCGTCTGCCAAACTTTGGTTCCAAAATGGGCGTTGATGCCACTCGCAAATGGCCGGCGGAAGGATTTGCCCGTCCCTGGCCGGATGAGATTCTCATGGACGAAAACACCAAAGACCTGGTGGATAGAAAATGGAAGGAGTTGGGAATTGAATAACACTTTTAGCGAAATTGCCACTGATCTTGGAAGGACCGTTGCCGAGGCCAAGCCGCTGCTGGCAAAGTTGACCAATGCTGACACTTCGACTCGCCCGGATCCGAAGAAGTGGTCTAAAAAAGAGATTATCGGACACCTGCTGGATTCGGCGTCCAATAATCATCAGCGCTTTGTGCGCGCCTCGCTGCAAGGCAGCCTGGTCTTTCCCGGATACGATCAAGAATCCCTGGTTGAACTCCAGGATTTCAGCGAGATGGACTGGGGATTTCTGGTGGATTTTTGGGCCAGCTACAACCGCTTTCTCGCTCATGTCCTGACCTGTTTGCCCGAAAAGGCCGGCGAGATCGTATGCCATATCGGAGATCACAAGCCTGCCACGCTGGGTTTTATCGCGCAGGACTATGTTGCCCACCTGAAACATCACCTGAACCAGATTGTTGGTAAGCGCTTTGAAACCTCCTATGGCGCAAAGGCATGACTGACTGCCAAAATTGCCATGACTGCCAAAATTGCCACAATTAAGAGCCGCAGGTCTTTACTGGATTTGGTGCGCCAGTCTGGATTTTCGAACACCGGCAGCCTGGTTCATCTTTTCATCGGTGGATCGGAATTACACGGCGCTAAGGTTGGGCAAACCGACGATACCGACATCTTCGGCATTTATATAGAAGATCCGGAAGATGCCCTGGGCCTCGATCCAAGAGAACATTTTGTCTGGTCCACTGCCGGCAATGAACGCAGAAATGGGCCGGACGATGTGGATGTGACTTTTTATTCACTGCGTAAGTGGTCGGGAATGGCTGCTAAGGGAAATGCCACCGCCCTGCACTTTCTTTTTGCGGAACCCAGTGAGGTCCCGGCGAAGACCTGGCACATGATCCAGACGAACAGTAAGGTATTTCTTTCGAGGGCATCGGCCAGGCAGTTTCTGGGCTTTGCGGAGAATCAATTGAAACGCATTACGGGCGAGAAGGGCCAAGGCGCTAAGGGCAAAAGACCGGAGTACATAGGCATTCACGGCTACGATACGAAGGGCGCAATGCATGGATTGCGCCTACTGTATGAATGCATCGAACTTATGCGGCACAGCCGGATCACACTGCCACGACCGGAAAGGGAGCTATTGATTAAAGTCCGCAGTGGAAAATGGACTCTGAAAAAGGTCCTAAGTCATACCCAGGATTTATTTGCTGAAGTGGAAAAGTCAATTTCAAGTTCGCCACTTCCGGAAAAGGTTGATCGAGCGGCCATTTCCAGTCTGGTGGCGAAAGTGCATCTGGAGTTTTGGAGCAGTAGGAAAGGGCGGAAACTCAAGGGGCGGAAATTCCAGATGGTGGATTGATTCTCTTTGAACCGGCGCAAGTGTGAATCTTTTCGGCAAGATCCAGGAGTGCTGGATTCCTGCTGGCTGCTACAAAGGAGTTGCAGCCCGTACACACGGATTCAGTTAACCGCGGATTTCCGGGGCTGACCCGACGTTGAAAGCCAAAGGCGCTTTCGCCATCGCCGCAAGCAAAGCGAGGCTGATCCAAGGGGAGTTCTCCAATAACTTTTGTGGTCTGCAAACATATTGACACATAAATATAGTGTTGGAGAAGAGAATATTTTTGAATCGCAGAACCTGCTTCAGTTCGGCGGAGAAAGCACAGCCCGTGGGCGTTTACGTGGCAACATCACATATACGACATGCGGGACAGATAGAGCATCAAGGAGCAAGGTCTGGGGAGGCTACCGCCGCTGATCGTATTTCTGCTGTTCCCGAAGCTCTCGATTGTGCTTACGAATGATCTCATGCGCGCGCTCCAGTGCTGCCTGGGCAATGAAAGCGCTGGCGCTAGGGGTGCCAGTCAGAATCAGTCGGGCCTGCTCCACGAGTTCACGTTCGTCTTCCGCAAGATAGACCCAGAGACCCTTACTCTTGGGCGTAGGGCCTCGCCGACGGCGTGATTGCTGCCCTGAAAGGTGTTTTTCTGCCATGATGTTATATACCTGCGCTGCTTAATCTACTATAAGTATTACTAGGTGTCTACTATAATGTTCCCGTAGCACATCACATTCATAACCGCCTGTGGCCCGAGGATTTTTCAGAGGAAGGGTAGGAAGGCTTGTTGCAGGAAATCGCTTCGCACCCTGTGGGCGCCCGCCTGTACGTGAGCGGATAGCAGCTTGCTTTCGGCTCTCGATGGTTTTGCCCTGTCTTTTAACCACCGAGAGCCTGTGTTCAGAATTGGTTGCA
>DATMMY010000354.1:0-6781 GCA_035569515.1 Candidatus Solibacter sp.
AGGCCTTGGAATCCTATTTCTGTCCCACATTCTTCACGATCTGCTCGGCGTAGTAATTGTGAATTTCGGCATTGTCGTGGAGGGCTTCGTCGTAGGCTGCTCGCAGCAGTTGTTCGCGTTGGCCGCGCAGTTGATTTCTGATCCATTGCTGCACGTCACTTAACTCTCGCTGTCCCTGGTTTTCCTTGTGAATGAGCTTAATGATGCGATAGCCGGCCTGCTGGTGGCTCTGCGGATTGACTACTGGAAGAATATTGCTGTACTGTCCGGCCTTTAGTTTTTGGATTGCCTCCCACGTCGGAGGATCAAGAGACTTAAGAGTAGATTCCGGTGCGGGCGACAACTCCCCGCCATTGCGCGCCGTATCCACATCGTCAGAGTACTTAGTCGCCAGGTTGGCGAAATCTTCTCCGCTTTCCAATCGGTTATAGATCATCTGGGTCTTCTTGCGTGCCTGAGCATCGCTTTCCGAGCGGGACGCCTGTGAAGGGCCGGAAGGCGGAGCATGAACAAAAATATGCGCAAGGTAATACTGCGGTTCTATCAGGTTGAACTCAGCCTTGTGCTGGTCGTAGTAATTCTGTATGTCAGCGTCTGAGATGGTAATTTTGGAGGCAAACTCCTTGTTCAGAAGCTTCTCGATGGTAATGTTGTGCCGCAACTCCTGCTTGTACTCGTCTTCGGTCAGTCCCAACGACTTCAGCTTCTTGTCGAACTCTTCTTTCGTATAGGGGGCCTTGGCCTGGTTTAACTTGCCGTCCACCTCGTCCTCCGGGGCCACAATACCCAGCTTTTCCGCCTTTTGCAGGTGGAGCTGAACATCAATGATCAAGCGCAAAATATTCAATCGTGCGCCTTCCTCTTCCAAGGGTGTGGGTTTTTGCGGAGAGTTGGCGATCTGGCTGTTGTAGGTCTTATCCACTTCGGAACGGAGGATCTTGTAGCCATTTACC
Source organism: Candidatus Solibacter sp. (assembly GCA_035569515.1). Classification (GTDB taxonomy): domain Bacteria; phylum Acidobacteriota; class Terriglobia; order Terriglobales; family Acidobacteriaceae; genus Angelobacter. Next base: position 954 of record DATMMY010000354.1, read on the forward strand.
TTGGCCATCACGTCCTTATCGGATTCCTGGCGATTGCATCCGGTGCATCCTGCCAATAAAACCGTTATTGCCGCAATCAGAAATACCTGGTAATGCCGGCGCGCAAGACCGTGAATCAAAAATTGCCTCCTCAATTCGTTAATTCGGAAATGGGCCCAAACGCAATAGACGCTCAAAATCAATAGATTTCCATTAGCTTAGCTATTTTCGCGCATTCGGAGAAGCCGATTTTCCGGCATCCGTCAGGGCGCGGTCGATTATCGTACGCATCTCCTCTTCCGGGACAGCTCCGGAGATCCGCTCACCGTTGATAAACAGTGTGGGTGTAGAGTCCACGCCAACCTTTTCCGCTTGCGCCATAGATGCCCGAACGGCGCTTTGATCCTGCTTCTTCATGCACGCGCTCAGCTTGGGCTCATCCAGCTTGAATTTGCCGGCCTCATCCTGTGCGGCCTTGTCCAGGTTGGCAAATGCCTCGTCAGAATTGGCTCCGGCCACCTTACGCTGGTTGCTATGAATATAGTCAGCAAACTCCCAGTAAGCGTCGTTGTTCTGGTCGGCCAGGCAGTTCGCATCCACGGCCGCATGCATGGCCCACGGATGAATTTCCACCAGCGGATAGTCTTTGTAAATAAACCTTACCTTGTCGCCGTACTGTTGCAGCAGGCTGGGAAACAGGGTGGCGTGCATGCGTGAGCAGAACGGGCACTGAAAATCGTCGTAGTTCACAATTGTGACTGTAGCGGCTTTGTTGCCGCGTACCGGCCTGCCCCTCACGTCGATCTTTGCCATCAAATCCGCCGGCAGATCAATCTTTGCCAGGTCGATCTTTTCCAGATGGGCCAGCGTCTTGCGGTCTTTGGAGATCAGAAAATCGTGGGTACTGGTGTTTTTGCCGCCTGTGAAAGTCACCGTGAACTGATCGTAACCCTGCTGATCGCTCGGCTTGGGATCAGAGAGCGCAAGGTTGATGCCTCGGGGCACGTTGTACTGCGCCCGTATTGCTGTCTCGATTCTCTGGACAACCTCTGAGGGAAGCCCCCCGCCGGCAGCCGTCGACCCAGGCTTGGTTGCGGTCTGGGCCTTACAACCACCAGCCATGAATACAAGAGAAAGTAGAAGATGAATGGGAACGAACTTTGCTTTAACCACTGAAATGGCCGCCTTTTACCTGAGAATACCTAAAGATTATCTCATGAGGAGCGCTCCAAAAGGCTTAACTCCGGAGTTTGACCAGCACTTGCTCCGGAAGAGCAATATTCATGGAGCCGGACCGGAATCCTTCGGTATCCAGGGTCACATAGGAGAATCCAAGGCCCTTAAAAATCCTGGTAAATTCGGAGAACATGGCCATGGTCAGGGCCAGGTGCAGCTCCTCTTTGGCGATTTCAATCCTGACCATATCTCCGTGATGGCGTACCCGAAATTGGCGGAAGCCCAGGGCCCGCAAAGCGTCTTCTCCCTGCTCCACGGCCAGCAGGACCTCTCTTGTAACCGGTCGTCCGTACTCGATTCGCGAAGAAAGGCAGGCTGAGGCAGGCTTTTCCCATACCCGCAGTCCTGACTGGCGGGCCAACTCACGAATCTCCTTCTTCGTCAGCTCTGCTTGCAACAACGGAGCGGCCACATGGTGTTGGGCTGCCGCTCTTTGCCCTGGGCGAAAATCGCCCTGATCATCAAGGTTCACGCCATAAGCAATCGTCTGAAAACCGCGCTCCTGCGCAAACTCATGCATGGTCTTGAACAACTCATCTTTGCAATGGAAGCAGCGCAGGGCGTCATTGCGTACATATTCGGCGCGCTCCATCTCAAGGGTCTGGATGATCTGGATTGGAATCCGTTGCTCCTCAGCAAAAGCAAGGGCATCCTGAAGATGAGTACGCGCCAGACTGGGCGAATCGGCAATTACTGCCAGCATCTCCTGGCCGAGCACTCGATGGGCCATAAAAGCCAGGAAGGCTGAATCGACCCCACCGGAATACGCCACCAGCGTTCGTCCCAACCCGGAGAGCACCTCTTCCAACCGCCGCTGCTTCGTCCCTAAATCCATAAGCTGATTCTAGCGAAATCTAGCCCGCAATGGGCCAACAGTGTGGAACAAGAGCGGCTCTGCCATGAGAGCGTTTCTGGCTAATTGCTAATTGCCAATTGCTATTTGCTCAAAACAACCGTTCCTGGCGCTTCAGGTTGCCAAATGATCCGATGTTGGCCAGCGTGAAAGCGAAGCGATACTGGTTTTCATTGCGCACGGAGCCAAGAGCAAACCGCCGGTACTCAAAACTAAGACCGCAGCAGTCCCAGTTATAAGATGCCTGGGTCGCCGCATACTGAATGAAATTAAAAGTTGAGTCAAAGCCAACGTTGAGGGCGGCGCTCAGGCCGCGCTTGACGGGGCTTCCGTAACCCAGCAGCGCCCGAAACTGGTTGAACTGTGTCGGGCTGCAGTTGGCAGGCAGGGGGCCTGACTTAGGACAGGGAGGAATCGGATTGGTGACAAAGAGCTCTCCCGGAACGTGAAAGAAGGCATGGCTTCCCTCAACAAACCAGTTGCCGAGATGGAATCTGGTATAGAACGTGCTTGCGTTGATTTGGCCTTTTTTGGAGTCGTAGTCAAGAGCCCACTGCATGCTGCTGTTGGCGCTCGTCCGCACCCGCAGGCGTGAGGCCACGGGAGAGAATCTTCTGGGATCCGTCAAGAAAGCGATACCGGAAAAGTCCACGGTCGTCGTGAGCACATTGCGCCGTCCATTCACAATGGCGCCCCCAAAGTTCGGGTCAAAGAAGTACTTTTGCTTGACCTCCCAGGTAATAAACTCATTCGCCCCTGCGGGAGTGCAGTTATCGGCTCCAGCAGGCTTCTTCTGGTTTGTGTCGGTGGTTTTGAGTGTAGCCTCGGTGCATGTTTCTTTAGCATGCTTCAGATAGAGGCGATGGGTAATCCCATATTCAACCTCGTTGGTATCGCTTAGGATGTCCCGAAAATCAAACCGGATGATCGCGGGAAAATTATCCACGCCGGCGGTGTAACGGTAGACCAACCGAGGCTCAACGGTGTGTTTGACCTTTCTGCCGGCCAGGGTGTGATCGAATATCTTGCCCACGGTTGGTGGCCGAACCTCCATGCTGGTTTCAATGGCGCGACGATTCACAGCTTCCTGGACTGCCAGGCCTACCCCGGTTGTTGGAATTCGCTCCTCCGTGTAGAAAGTGTTCCGTAGCGCAATTTCCGGACGGAGAGTCCATCCCCGATAAAATACCGGCAGAGAGACATCCGGATGCACATCGAAGCGGCCCACGATGTTCGGGGTGTCGAAGCCGGGCTCAGCCCGGTGCAGTCCCTCGACTGCGGTACCAAATGCCCAGCGGATTGGCGACTGGCCCAGGCGCTGGTCTACAGTGGAAACCTCAAATCCGGGAGCATGGAAAATAGTGACCAGGTCGCCAGGGTTGGTGCTCTGAAAATTTTGGTAGCGCGAGGCAAACGCGTTCAGTGAAAAGCCTTCCACGGTCTTAGACAGAAACGCGACGGAATTCACCTCGGAATTTACGGCCTGGGAAAAGTTTTCCGTAAAGGCCAGCCGGAAGACAAATGAACTGAGATAGTTGAGAGACGCCACGCCCCGAACGTCGTGGGGGAAAGTGGCCTCGCCGTTCAGCTTAATGTCTTCACCGCCCTGGTTCTGCTTCGGAAATCCAAAGCCGCGGTCAATTACGCTGAAGAGATCAAAGTTGAGCCAGGCCTTGTCGCTTGGGCGGGCCCGGAAGATGTCATGGAGCGAATATCCGCGTTTGGTGAAGTACTCCGCCCCGACCGTGGCATCCATGCTGCGGTTGATTGCCCAATAGAAAGCATCGCCCAGGATCGTTCCTTTGCGGGATGAAGTACCCAGTGTCGGAATCAGAAACCCGCTTTGCCGGCCCAGCCTCTCCACCGGAGGCGAGGCATATGGCAGGTAGATTACGGGAACTCCCTTTATCTTGAACACCGTGTTGTGAATTTTGGCCGACTCGCCAACGATGATCTTGATGGTTGACGCGCTGAATGTCCACTTGGGGTGCGGAAGTTCGCATGAGGTGATGGTGCCGTCGTGGATCACATACTCTTCAGGGCCAGTCTTCTCGACAACTCGGCCGGAGAAGGCAATGGGACTTGAAGAGGTAAGGGTGACGTTTCTGCCTTTGAAGCGCGCTCCGGTGGTTCCAGCCACGTCATAAAACTTACCGGTCTGGCTGCGGACGTTATAAGTCCCATGTGTGGCCGTAATATGCTCGTCGTGAAGACCACCCTCCAGAGAGAGATTGCCGGTGGCGTTGATCTCGCCGGAGTCGGAGTTGTAGGTAATGGTGTCCGCCCGCAGGATGTAGTTCCGGAATGTGATCTCAACGTCGCCGCGCAGCGTGTAAACGCTTCCGGTCTTTTCCTGTTCGCGTGCCCTGATGGTGACCGGTTCTCCTTCAACGCCTGAGAGCGGAAGTTTTTTCCCTTGCTGCGTCTTTAGGCTCGACTGGTTTTCCGATTGTGACGCGGCTTGTGGCTCGCCGGGCTGCGGCCTTCCCGCCGGTTCATCGGCAAGCATGGTGGCCTGCGCCTCGCTGATAACTAGCGGACCGCCTGGAAACAGGTGACAAACCAATGCTGCTGTGATAACAAACGTATGTAGGGACGGCATGCTGATGAGTCTGAAGGGGCAAGGTAACACGCCCGCTTTCAGAAAGGCAAAGGCAAAGCTAATCTGCTTTCGGCATGGCTTCCCGCTTCTGGCGAAAATTCGCAAGCTGGCCGATGCCCTGCCCCGTCTGCGGCAAGCACTCTTGTGTTCACGAAACGCTACGCTCTCCTGTACTTGTTGATTCGGACATACTTGGTCCCGGAATTGACGCCCGGAGCGAGCAGAAATTTGCTGCGTCTCTGGAGAACTCCTTTCGCCGGTCCCCTGCATCTACTACCAGGAATTCCACGATGACGATAAAACCGAAGCGCGAAGATGTAACATCTCCCGAAGAGCCGTCTTGGCGTCAAGAAGTGATCTCGCGGGTGCAGCAGCACCGCGCTCGGCGACGCAGGCGATTTGATCCCAACGCCACCCTGGAGCTGGATTTCGCCGTAGAGCAATCTTCCTCAACAGGATTAGAACCGGCGATAGCAAAGGAATCTGAGCAAGCTGTTCAGCCGCCGCAGGCAGCGAAGCCGGAAATGCCGAAAATCATCGAGTTCCGGCGGCCCATCATGATCCAGCCGGTCTTTGTCCAGCCGGTCTTTGTGCCCCAGACCAGGGTGGAAGAATTTGAATTGGCGGAGCCGGTCCGCGACATGCCGCGCATTCTGGAGGCGCCGGAGGCGGAGCAGATGGACCTGCTTTCTGCCTTCACCGATATCGAGTTGGAATCGGCAAAGCCCAGAACCAGTGGCGAGGTGGAACTGCCTCCCCAGTCTGCCGCCCTTCAGCAGCGCGCCTTCGCCGGTCTGGTGGATCTGCTGATTGTGCTGGTGGCGAGTGCCGCATTTGCCATGATTTACCTGGTGCTGGTGCACGATCTGCCGCAGCCTCGCGTGGTTCTGCTCAGTACCGCGGTGGTTTGCGCCTTGCTGTGGCTGGTTTATCAATATCTTTTCTTAGTCTATTCGGCGGCAACGCCGGGCATGCAGATGGCCCAGCTCGAACTTTGCACCTTCCAGGGCAATCCGGTATCTCTCACGGTACGTCGCTGGCGTGCGCTGGCCAGCATGCTCTCCGGTTGCTCGCTAGGATTAGGCTTCGCCTGGGCGCTGATCGACGAAGACATGCTGGGCTGGCACGACCGCATCACGCAAACGCACGTAAGAGAGG
>DATMMY010000355.1:0-11453 GCA_035569515.1 Candidatus Solibacter sp.
CCTTTGTGACCGGAGCCTGCACTGAGCGGCGCGAATGTGTGGTTAATGGTTTTGGGTTCCTCCTTGTTTTCCTCCGTTTACTCTGTTCCTCCGTGTTTCAAAGGTTTTAGGTTTTGGTTGCGGCTAAGCTGCGCTGTGTCTCCGTGGTAGGTGTTGTGGGTTTTTGGACGCTAAATACAAAGCCCCGTTCTGCGACGGGGCCAGGTACTCACGCAAATTTTAGCTGTAGCTGGATTTTCTCCCAGTAGGGAAAGAGAAAACCGCAAAAGGGCTAAGCCTTAGCTGTCTCCGCAGGCTCAACCAGCACGTAGCGGCCGCTCGCGCCCTTGTCCACAAACTTGATTACACCGGTGACTTTGGCGAAAAGAGTGTCATCTTTACCGCGCCCGACATTCACGCCTGGCTTGATCGGTGTCCCGCGTTGCCGCACAATGATGGTGCCGCCCGGCACAAGCTGTCCGCCAAAAGCCTTTACGCCTAGCCGCTGCGCGTTTGAATCGCGTCCGTTTCGGGAACTGCCTAGTCCTTTTTTATGCGCCATAACAAAATCCTTTTCTGTGTGTCTCAGGGCCGGAGCCGCTGATTACTTCTTCTTGCTGGTTTTCTGGGTTACCTTCTTTGCCGCCTTGGGCCTGTTCGTCGCTTTTTTAGCTGCGCTTTTCTTGTGAGCCGCTGCCTTCGCTTTGGGCGCTGCCGATTCTTCGTCCCCGGCATCTCCTTCAGCGTTTACAGGGGGAGCCGCCTTGGGCTTCCTCTGCGGCAGCTCTGGCGCGGTAAACCGCTGGCCGTCAAAAGCGATCTCGGTAATACGCACAGCGGTGAAATGCTGGCGGTGTCCGAGGATCTTCTTGTACTGCTTCTTGCGCTTGAAGTGGAAGACCAGGATCTTATCGTTGCGTCCGCTCTCCACCACCTGACCGCTGACCACTGCGTCGGTTCCAGGGCCGATCTTGCCTTCTTCGCCGGAGACCGCGAGGATATCGTTGAACTCAACCGTATCCCCATCGCCGGCGGGCAGCTTCTCTATCTTGACAATGTCTCCGGGCGCAACACGATACTGCTTTCCCCCGGCGCGAATAACCGCGTACATAACTCTCTCCGTTGTCCTCTTAAATTGCTGCAAACAAAGGACGTCTCTGTGGACTTTAGATTTTGCTGAAATTCTGCGGTTTGCTAACAGCCTTGCTCAAATAGGCAGGAACTGACAATACCGGCAAACCCTGTAATTCTAACGTGATACGGCAGCGATGGTCAAACCGGCTTGTGAATTACCCATGCAATTGGCATTTTAGAAATAGTAGCCATGTGAAGACACGGGGGACCGTAATCTTGCTGGCGGTAATTGGTCCGTCCTAAATCGCGCCAAACATTTAGGGGTAAATTTTTCCGGTCGCCGCCTTAGTAATATCTGTATACTCAGCGGGAAGGTTGAGCCGTTTTGCCGGCGTGAGCGGAGCGGGAGCCGGCAGGCGAAATCCTGAGCGGCAGCGAAGGATCTCTAGACAAACCCGTGTCATCCGCGAGGACACCAACTTGAGCCGTTTTGCCGGCGTGAGCGGAGCGGGAGCCGACAGGCGAAATCCTGACCCTGAGCTTGCCGAAGGGGAAGGATCTCTAGACAATCCGTGTCATCCGCGAGGACACTAACTTTCGTGGTCTTTTTCTCTCGTTGCTATTCGTGTGGGCGGCAGTTTATATGGCTTCAATCAGTACCCCCCACCCCTTTTTCTATGCTCTATTACTACTCCAATACTACTTTGGACAACAGAAGGTGGCCAATTCGTGTTAATTCGCGTGAATTCGTGGCTAAAAATCATCCGGCCTGCCCCGGTTCACGGTCTCCATTTTGGGGTAAATTGATCGGCCGGAAGCGCGGAGTGCAAGTCGGCACCCGCAAGAGTTAGGTCGGCACAAACCGCGTTCAGTTTCTTCGAAAACCAGAGGAAATGTAGCGGCGTAGCGGCTATTTCGAGAAACGCGGGCTGAGCAGAAGTGGTCTTAGAGTCCTCTGGTTCTCCAGAAGAAATAAGCAGTCATGGTCGCGCCCAGGGCAATCACAATGAACCGCACTACTTTCTGGTCCAGTTTTTGTGCGTAGTGGGCGCCTCCGTATCCACCTAGAGCTGCGCCGCCAATCATCAACAGGGCCTGGGGCCAGATTATGGCATGGGCAAAGACAAACATTACGATAGCGACCCCGTTGCCGCAGGTCGCCAGCGCGGTTTTCATCCCGTTCATGGAATGAATGTTTTCGATGCCCATCATGGTGAGCAGGGCCAGCATCACAAATCCAACGCCCGCGCCGAAATACCCGATATAAATGGCCACGCACAACTGCACCAAAGCCACACCGATTATCGTGATCCGCGAAGGCCCTTGAGCAGAATGGTGCTGCTTCACCCAGGAGGTGACCCGGCCCCCAAAGATGAACAACAAGGTGGCGCCCAGCAATAGCCAGGGCACCATCTTGAGAAATGTGGCTTGGGGCGTTCGTAAGAGAAGCACCGATCCCAGAATACTTCCGCAAAAGGTGATGACGATCAGAGGCAATAGCGAGTTGAAAAGTTCCCGGCTCAACGACTTGCGGTAGGCCCAGCTTGAAGCCAAGGTGCCCGGCCACAGTGCAATGGTGTTGGTGGCATTGGCGTTGACCGGAGGCATGCCGGTAAATAGCAAGGCAGGAAACGCAATGAAGCCACCGCCGCCGGCCACCGAATTGACTGCTCCCCCGACAACCGCGGCGGAAAAGAGCAAAGCTACTTCAGACGAACTCACTAAATAGTGTACTCAATTTTTGCTGGACTGCGCCTGTTGAAGCTCGTGTCCGGCCTGCTGGAGGGCCCGCAGGGCCTGGGGCCAATGCTTCTCATGAATAAAAATATAGTCGGTGTCATAGGTGGAGACTGCAAACATCGGCACGCTTGCTTTGGCCAAGGGCGCAAGAAACGATTGCAGTATGCCGATGGCGTCGAATGCGAATGGTCCTTCAATCCGCAGGGCAAGAAAGCCCCGTTCAGTCTGGATGCCATCTGGGACGGAAGCTTCCAGGCAAATGATGGAAAGCTCATCAGGAGTCGCAGTGATTGAAAAAACCGGCTTGGTTGCGGCCCAACCTGGGATGGCTGAGGCGGCACCAAGCTTACATATCGCAAACCGCCCCGGCACAGTGGTGAATTTCATGCTCCCCTACCCTGTCGACACCGATAACAACATGCAATTCGTGTTTATTCGCGGGCTAAATTGATTTTCGCTTCCTCTGCCTAGAAAAGCGCCTCAACGAACCACACTAGCTGGGCCGGTAACGCGACTTCATCACCAGCAAAGTGACAATCAGGGTCAGCGTAACCGCATTGGCAACAATAATGGGTGGGGCATGCACCAGCAACCCATAGATCAGCCACAGCACAACGCCCAGCCCGAATGTCACCAGCATCGCATAAGAGAGGTCATCGCACCGTTTGCTGCTCCAGGCTTTGTGGACCTGCGGGACAAAAGATATGGTCGTCAATATTCCAGCGATAAAACCAATCAGACTGATCATGCGTATTTAAGCTCTATTCTCAAGTTCCTGACCCCAACAAATCCGTGGCGATGATGTCTGTTCGCGAAAATCTCATAAGTGTTTCATTCGTATATTCCTTTGAGTTCTTGTCTATCTTGCGTTCATCTGCGAAATCTGCGGCTACCACCTATCGCCTTTCACGGTCCAGCCATCTCTCGATATGCTGCGGCGCTTCCCAGCTATTAAGTTTTTGCAGTAGCTCCTCAGGCGCAGAGGCCACTTGAATCAAGGCGCGGTTTTCGGGGCGCAGAAAGCCATCGTTCATGGCATGATCGAGAAATTCCAAAAATCTGTCCCAGTAGTTCTCCACGTTCAAGAATCCGCAAGGCTTTACGTGAATACCCAATTGCGACCAGGTAATGATCTCGCAAATCTCTTCCAGTGTGCCGTAACCTCCGGGCATCGCGATAAACCCATCCGAAAGGTCGGCCATCAATGCCTTGCGCTCGTGCATGGACTCGACAATATGCAACTTCGTCACGCCCCGATGTCCGATCTCCCGCTGCATCAGGGAATCTGGAATCACTCCAATGGCCTCTCCACCGTTGACCAGTACTGCATCGGCAATGGTCCCCATCAATCCTATACGGCCACCGCCGAATACCAGGCCAATGCCCCGCTTTGCCAGCACTTCACCCAGATGCGTGGCGGCTGCCGCATAAGCGGGACGCGCACCAACTGAGGAGCCGCAAAAGACGCACACTCGCTTCATGGTTAAATTCCACAAAGTTCGATTCTAAACGGAAAAAAGGGCGCGTAAACCGCGCCCCTCAAGAGAGTGTATGTGTTTGAAAATTACTCAATTACAAAATTACCCAATTACCAAATTCTTGTTACATGACCACTTCTTCGGTCGGTATTTTCGCGGCCTGATTGCGGAGATCCTCAAACAACAACGTGCTGAGATAGCGTTCTCCAAAGCTGGGAATCACCACCACGATAAGCTTGCCTTCGTTTTCAGGACGGCTGGCCACTTTAAGGGCAGCTGAGACCGCTGCGCCGGAAGAAATGCCCACCAGCAGGCCTTCTTCACGCGCCATTCGCCGGGCCATGCTCATGGACTCTTCCGCCGTGGCCGTGATGACCTCATCAATAAAATCAGTGCGCAGAATTTCCGGTACAAACCCTGCTCCCAGTCCTTGCAGTTTATGGGGTCCGGGCTTTCCTCCGGAGAGCACGGGGCTGTCCGCGGGCTCAACCGCCACGATTTTGAACGAGGCCTTCTTGGGCTTTATGTACTCGCCCACACCGGTCAGGGTGCCTCCGGTTCCCACACCGGAAATAAGAATGTCAACCTTTCCATCTGTGTCATTCCAAATCTCCGGCCCGGTCGTTTCCCGGTGAATTTTTGGATTGTCAGGATTGGCGAATTGCTGAAGCATCACGCTGTTGGGGGTCTTCTCCAGGAGCTCTTTGGCTTTCACCAGCGAACCACGCACTCCTTTAGCGCCAGGAGTCAGAACGACCTCGGAGCCAAAAGCCAGCAATACCACGCGCCGCTCCATGCTTACCGTGTCCGGCATCACCAGAATCGTGCGGTATCCCCTGGCTGCGGCAACAAACGCCAGTCCGATTCCCGTATTGCCACTGGTTGGTTCTATCAGTACCGTCTTGCCCGGTTGGATCTTGCCGGCCTTTTCCGCCTCCAGGATCATGCTCACGCCAATGCGGTCCTTTACGCTGCTACAGGGATTCTGGCTCTCCAGCTTGGCGACCACGGTCGCCTTGCAGCCCTTTGTAACTTTGTTTAACTGCACCAGGGGCGTTCCCCCAATCAATTCGGTAACATCTTTCGCGATCTTCATATCTTTGCCTTTGCCTCTCCAGATGATTTCACCGATAAAATGTATAGGATTACGGCGGAAGCCGCAAAGAGCCAATTTTTTATCAATGGATTGGCGAGAAACTCTATTTGCTTGAGACCGGGGCAGAGATTGTCTTGAAGGCCGCAAGCGTCTCATATCCGCAATCGGCGCAATCGGCGCGCTCCGTTACATATTGGGCAAAGCATCTTGGACAATAGAGAATGCAGCCGCTGCTCTGGACTGCCGGAACCAGCAGTTGCTCCGGCTCCAGTCCCCGTTGCCTGATCACCCGCTCCATGGAGTCCTGCAGCTTCTTCTGATACCACTGGTTGGAAAACGCGCCAAACCTGCTCCGGCGGAGATGCTCACCCGCAAGCGCTTCAAATTCCGCATCTGAACAGATCGCGCCTGCTACCGCGACGGGATGGTAGGTAGCGACCAAATCGTGGCAGATAGAGTCGCGCGCCCTGATGGCGGCGACCGGAGACAACGCAATGGTCAGCGTGGCTTTAAACCGGGCGTCTTTTGCTTTGGTCAGCAGCTCCCGGTGCAGGCTCCAGAAGTCAACGGCAATCACGATGGAGGTTGCGACAACCACGAAAATTGCCATCCATAGGATGCGGGGCACAAAAGTGCCGATGGCCAAGGGAAGCAGCAAGAACAGCAAGAAGAACTGAAGGTTGCTTGCGATCTTTAGCCCCAAGGACCGGCGCTGAAATATTTTTATGTGGCGCGCAGCCGATTCCTTATTCACACTTTTGCGCAGCCACTTTTGGATAATCTGCTCTCTCTGGGAGCGCTTAGCTTGCCTGATCTGCTGCAGCAGGTCGAAATAACCCTGGACCTGTGTCTCCTCGCCTTTGAAGACCCGGGTCCCGTTACAAAGCAGCTTTGAACCTGAATGCGTGACAATGAGCTTTTCCCAGGGAATGGAAACCGTCTCTCCCTTGGGCCCGGCAAACAGGATTGAGTCCGGATTTAACTGGAAGGCCGGCCAATGTGTCACCAGCGGAGGTGAGAGCGGCGGAAGAGGATTGGCAAAGAAGGCGGCTGTGTCGAATGCGCTCCAGACAAAGCCCTGGCCTTTCCTCTTCCCCCGGCCCCGAAACTTCAACGCAAACACGGCTGAATCAGGGCTGACCCAGCAGATGCATTGAACAACGTAAACCGCAAAAACCACCAGAAACAGAGTTCCGAGCTCTGTCATCCCTGTGCTGGCGCCTGCTTGTTTGGATCGTCGATCTTGGTCTCATTGCCACCGAAGATTGACTTAAATATCTTCTTGATAAATCCCGCGAGCGCCACGAGCCCCACCATGATCGGTTTCCACAGCTTGGCCAGCAGACCAGTCTTCAATAGCACCGCACCAGCCCCGCCGGCAATCAGCGCCGCCAATCCGTACTTGGCGATCTTGTCGCCCGAGCGAAAGTCGGCGTAGCGGCTTCCCTGGTTATAGTTAAAACCTGCAATCAATGTGTTGAATTCCGGCGTAATGGCGGCGTATTCCTCGGGCGAAGCCACTAAATCCACATTCATTGTGCCCTTGCGCCCCAGCAACCTGATGGAGTGGTTCACCGATCCGCTATCACCCGGCTCGTCGCCTTTTCCCCGGATGGCCCAGGTAAGGTTGTGAGTTTGAGGATCATAGAACGGGGCCTTCTCCCAGCCGGTCACGTGAAACGGTTTCCACCCGTGTTGCTGCCGCTCGGTATTGGCCGCTTCCGTACCGTTCTTGATGCTGGTCAGGATTGCGTCCGCATCCAGGCTGTTCTTATCATCGTCTTTAACGTAACCGGTGTCTTCGAACTCAAAGATCATGAACCAGTTAGTGTTGGGATCGGAAGGCACAAGCACGCCCAGTTCCTTGCCGCTGGGAATGTTATGTGTCATTTGCAGCGCAGTCTCGGCGCCCTTCTTTCCCGCAAATTGATAACCCTGGGGGATGTTAATGTCGGCGATGTCGCCAAGGTGCCCTACCGTGGGGCCGCGCTGCCAGTCAATTTTCCGTCCTTGCTGTTGTGTCGCCGGCTCCTGGGCCGTTGCGGAAAGAATTACCGCAAACAAAAAGAAAAAAAGGAGCGCTTTGCGCCCGTTCCTTGCCATACCTTCATCCTCCTGAGACTGTTCTGGCATTGTGGAGCTTAATTCTTCGTCTGGCAACACTTTTCTTGACGGAAGTTACCTAAGGAACCCTGGTGAGTCCCATTTAGGAATACGCCTTCATCGGGCCTAACAAGCCTGAAATCAATCGACCCCCTGCGGCAAGACCGGCTAACATGGAGCCGGGTTCCCGCATCGGCGCCCGATCTCTAAAGGACGCTCCCTATGAATCTAAGCCCTACAATTCGCACCGAAACCGATGGCCGCGTGCGGTCCATCATCCTCTGCCGGCCGGAGCGGTATAACGCCATCAACGCCCAGCTTCGCGACGAGTTCTCAGCCGCAATGGATGCAGCCGATGCGGACGACAAAGTATCGGTGATCCTGCTCCGTGCCGACGGCCCCTCATTCTGCGCCGGATACGCTTTAGACGAATACGCGCAGCAGCAACCATCCGGCGAAGGCCGCGCAGGGCGCGTCTGGGACTCGGTGTACGACCTCCGCAATATCTCCACTTTCGTCTCTGCATTCGCCAAGCTCTGGTATGCGTCGAAGCCCACCATCGCCGCTGTCCAGGGATGGTGTATCGCCGGCGGCACTGATCTGGTCTTTTGGGCCGACATGATTCTGGCTGCGGAAAGCGCTTCTTTTGGATATCCGCCAGCGCGGGTGTGGGGAGTCCCCACAAACCCTCTTTGGGTGCAGCGCTTGGGATTGCAACGTGCCAAGCAATATCTGTTCACCGGCGACGAGATTCCAGCCCAGGAAGCCGCAAAGCTAGGCTTGGTGCTGGAGGTCTGTCCGGAGAGCCAGCTACAAACCCGCGCCATGGAATTGGCCCAGCGGATTGCCCTTGTTCCGGCCAACCAGCTTCAGCTCATGAAGCTTTTTCTGAACCAGCAGTCTGAGAACCAGGGCATCGCGTCGTCGCGGCTGATTGGCAGCCTGTTCGACGGGATAGCGCGCCACACGCAGGAAGGCCTGGACTTTGTAGCCAAAGCACAGGCCCAGGGTTTTCGAGCCACGGTTCGCGAGCGCGACAAGCCTTTTGGCGATTATGGCGAGGGAAAGAAGAGGAAAAAAGAGACGCGCAAGACGCGTGGTTGATTCGATCATCTATTTTACGATAGACGTGCTTCGCAACACGCAAACGCAGTTGATATGATGAGGTGACAGAAACGACAAACATGGCGGACTACTCAAGATCGGTCTCCCACCACTCACGAGCAGCGGATAAAATCCAGGCCATAGTGCAACGCTATCCGGAGGGTGTGACATTTGAAGAGTTGATGCGAGATAAGCAGGAGTGCCTCAAAGATAGAAATTCGGTTTTAGCGGCAATAAGGTTGCTGATTGAAGAGGGCAAGATCCAGAGCGAAAGGCCTTGGAGCGGCGAGGGTTTTTTGGATGATGTCAAGCTTTATGTGCCAGTACCGTCCGTTGGCGTCATCCGAAGCATTCGTATTGAGAACTTGCTTTCATTCGGTGCGGACAATCCACCACTCGAGCTTCATCCTCTTAATGTGCTTATTGGCCCGAACGGCTCCGGTAAATCGAGCCTTATCGAAGTACTCGGATTGCTTCAGAGCACAGGTCGGGATTTGTCGGAACCGATTCGGGAAGGCGGCGGCATTACGGAGTGGCTGTGGAAAGGCACTAGCAAGCGGAAATCAGCGACTTCCGAGACACCTGTCGCTTCCATTGAGGTCCTTGTTGCACGTGCCATGGGAGCAAGGCTCCTTCGCTACAAGTTATCTTTTACGAAACTTGGTTCCGCACTGGAAATACTCGACGAGCGAATCGAAAACGAGCTTCCAGACGGTGACAACAACAAGCCCTATTTCTACTACGGGTACGAGAAGGGCCGCCGTATCTTGAATGTTAAAGAGAAGAAGCGCGAACTCAAACGCGAAGATGTGGACCCGAAGCAATCAATTCTGTCGCAACGTAAAGACCCAGATCAATATCCCGAAGTCACATATTTAGGTAGGACCTTCAGTAGGTTTGCGTTTTACCGCGATTGGGAATTTGGCATCAACTCCGAACCCAGGCAGATACATGTACCAGATCAACAAAGCGAATATCTTGAAGAAAACGCGTCGAATCTTGCATTACTGCTGACCCGGATGAAAGCTGACCCACCAATAAAGAACCAACTCCTTCGGTACTTGCAGGAGTTTTACCAGGAAGCCGTGGACCTAAATGCCGACATCAAGCAGGGTCTTCTTGACTTGAGTTTAGAGGAGCGAGGCGGATTTACGACGCCTGCTGTTCGTATGTCGGCCGGTACTCTAAGATGGCTGTCATTGCTGGCCATTTTGCTTAATCCAACTCCTCCTTCACTCGTGTGTATCGAAGAACCTGAACTTGGTCTGCATCCTGACATCATTCCTGCCTTGGCTAGGCTGTTGAAGGAAGCCTCTCAGCGAATGCAGATAGTTGTCACTACTCATTCCGAAGCATTGGTTG
Organism: Candidatus Solibacter sp.; assembly: GCA_035569515.1. Classification (GTDB taxonomy): domain Bacteria; phylum Acidobacteriota; class Terriglobia; order Terriglobales; family Acidobacteriaceae; genus Angelobacter. The sequence continues at coordinate 9,937 of DATMMY010000355.1, forward strand.
AAGAATTGACAGAGACCGCGGAATCGGTAATCGTGTGCGAGAAACATAACGGTTCGACCGTCCTGCGCCGGCTCCAAATGATTGAATTGTCGAAATGGCTGAGCGAGTACTCTCTTGGCCAACTCTGGCGAAAGGGAGAAATTGGGGGAACTCGCTGGTGAGCACAAAGATTTTACGTTGAGGGCGGTGGCAATCAAGCGCGGACGATCAAAGCATGCCGGATAGCATTTGGGAAATACTTTGAAAAGCTAGTCCCCTATGGCAATAAACCCCGAGTCGTTCCATGCGGAGACGGAGTCCAAGCTTACAAAGACTTTGTCAAAGGCTTAGAAGATCAACAATATGATCGAGTCTTGCTCCTCGTTGATGCTGAGGGCCGAGTGGCAGTTGGCGATAGCGGGTGGCAACACCTTCGAAAGCGCGATAAGTGGATCAAAGCGAAAGGCGTAAGCCAAGATAGGGTACATCTGATGGTCCAATGCATGGAGTCTTGGTTTATGGCAGACAAGTCCTGTCTGACAAGATTTTATGGCCAGGGCTTCAACGAGGAGGCGCTGCCTCAGAGGAAAGAAATAGAACTAATTCCGAAGAAGGATGTATCCACAGGCTTAGTGAATGCCACCAAACACACTCAAAAGGGTTCGTATCACAAGACGCTGCACGGCTTTGACATTTTGGCGGAAATAGACCCGGAGAGGGTGGAGGCCGCCTCGCCGTTTGCTGCTCGCCTTCACAAATGTGTACGGGGATGAGAATAAGGCTTTTTTGGCATTTCGGCTCCACTCTGCGGTGTGCTTCTTCTATTTCATTTGGAATTATTCTGCCGCTCGGTGTGCCGGTCCCTCAGACCTAACAGGTACAGCAGAGCGTCCAATCCCATGATGGAGATGGAATGCTGGGCTTCCTGGCGGACCAGCGGTTTAGCATGAAACGCAACACCCAGACCTGCAATGCTGAGCATAGGCAGATCGTTCGCTCCATCGCCTACGGCGATTGTCTGCTCCAGTGCGATCCCCTCCTGACGGGCAATCTGTTGCAGCAACTCGGCTTTGCGTTTTCCGTTGATGATCTCGCCAATTGGCTCTCCTGTGAGCCGTCCGCTGTTTATGCCTAATTCATTTGCGTATACGTAATCGAACCCAAGCTCGCTCTGGAGCTTTTGTGCAAAGCAGGTAAAGCCGCCCGAAAGGATGGCAGTCTTGTATCCAAGGGAGCGGAGCGTGCGCATGAGACGGTGCGCGCCAGGAGTGATCGGCAGCCGCGCGGCAACTTCTGCGAGAACACCGGCGGAGAGACCTTGCAGCAACCTCAGGCGTTGGCGAAAGCTGGCATCAAAATCGAGCTCTCCGCGCATGGCGGCTGCCGTAATAGCGGCAACCTGAGCGCCAACTCCCGCCAGACGGGCCAGTTCGTCGATCACCTCCATCTGGATGAGGGTGGAATCCATATCGAAGACAATGAGCCTGCGATTGCGCCGAAAGATGGAATCTTCCTGCACCGCGATATCGAAGTCGGCA
>DATMMY010000356.1:0-3777 GCA_035569515.1 Candidatus Solibacter sp.
TGATGTGCTCACAGCCAACGGTGTTGGCGGAGGCTCGTTAATCTACTCCAACGTTACGATCCGGCCAAAGGACGAGGCCTTGCAGCGCATCGGGCTGAACCTGGGCGACGCCGAGTTTACCGCGGCCCGCCAGTGGATGGAGGGCCCGCCCGGTAACCATGCCAATGCAAATCGGGGATGGTTGAACTACGTCGTCACCAAGTTTCCGTTGAACAAGGACATGACCGCGGATGATTATGCAAAGCTGGGCGTGGATCCTGTTACAAACAAAGATACTGACGATGCCTATATTCTTCTGGACCGCAGCCGTGTGCTAAGGGCGGCGGCCAGGCAGGTTTCGCAAAAGCTGGGCGTGCCTATGACTTGGGAGCCGCTGGAGCTGGCGGTAGTCGATTACGATGCCCGTCGGGCAAAGAATAGTGATTCCGTTCCGGCCCACACTCACTGTGAACGGCAGGGGCGCTGTTTTTTGGGTTGTTTGCCGCAGGCCCGTCACACCCTGAACAAGACGCTGTTCAAGAGAGTTTTGCAGAAACCGGGTGTCACGCTCCTGCCTAAATGCAAAGTTCTATACATCGGGCAGACGGCGGATGGCTATGAGGTCAGGTTTGAAGATCACTTCACCGGCGATGGAAAACACAAGAGCGAGTTTGCGCCCGTTGTCTTTCTGGCAGGCGGAGTCTTAGGCTCAACCGAGATTCTGCTGCGCTCCCAAAACGACGACAGGCTGCCGCTAAGTGATGCGCTTGGCAGTAAATTTTCAACCAATGGCGATTTCGGCGCCTTTGCCTACAAAACCAAGACCCCGGATGGTACGGTGCTTCCTGTTTACAGCACACGCGGCCCCATCAACACCGCCCATGTGACGATGAACTTCAATGGGCGCTTCATCAAAATCGAAGACTGCGCTATACCGGCGATGTTTGCCGAATTCGTAGCCAAGGGCCTTGAGGTGCTGGATGACGCCGGCGCCAGTCCAAATTTCTTCCAGCTTATGAAGGGGATTTTTGAGGCCAATCCGTTCGACAAACTCCTTGAGATTCCCCACACGGCCGATCCCAAGAGCTTTCAGACTGAAGCGGAAATGATGGCTGACACCTTCTTCTTTAACGTAATGAGCCAGGACGACGCCACCGGCCGGATTTCTCTGCAGCACGAGCAGATCGATGTGGGTTGGGAGCAGCCGATTGCTCAACAGAAGCTCTGGGCCGACATCGAAACCCTGCTGCGCGAGTTCTCTTCTGCAATGGGAGGTAAGTACATTGCGCTGCCCGGCTGGCAAGGTTTGCTTCGCGGCAAAAAGAAGCTCGTCATTACTCATCCGCTGGGTGGTTGCCCGATCGGTGCTACCCACGAGGATGGCGTCGTCAATGAGTTTGGCCAGGTCTTCGATGCCAGTAAGCCCGCCAATTCCAAGGCCGTACTTCCCAATCTGTATGTAGTGGATGGAGCGACGATTCCAGGAGCACTGGCCGCCAATCCTACTTTCACGATATGTGCTCAGGCGTTGAAGGCCGTTACGCACGCTATCAAGCAGCAAGCCGCAGGGGCGGGAGTATAGGAGTAATTATGTCGACGAAAGTCAATTTGGAATTTGTGGATGTGCTCGGAATGCCGTTGGAGAACGACAGGGTCACCGTTGACATCTTCAGCTTAGACAACTTGATACACCGGCAGGCAGCGGTGCGCTTGCCTGATCCGGCACTGGGCCAGACAAAGGTGACCATTCAGGCCGACGATGTTCCGGTGGGGGATTATCGTTTCCAACTGTCCTCCAGGAACTACCAGACGCTCCAGTTCTTCTTTCCTTTGACCGCGGGGGGTGTCAACACCCGGCTGGAGCCGGTCGTCTTTCCCGTTGAGCCTGCGCAGGTATCCGACGTTGCAGCCCCACCGTTTGGGAACCTCGACCCAAGATTGCAAACTCTTCTCAGCGGCTCCCCGCTCACCCTCAACGGGCAAGAGCTCGCCGGTAGCGATCTTTACGACGCATTGCCGCCGCGGCTCAAGGCGGCTCTGCTTAACCTGTTCCTTAAATCATCGAACACCCAACTCGGCGACCACAGCATGTGCTTCGATCATCTGAAGACGCTGGTCGAACTGGATCAGGATCGGCTCTTTGCCACGATTGACGCAGCTCTGGTGGAAGAAACCAAGGCATCAAAACTGTTTCATCAGGTGCCTTTCGATTTGCACAAAGACAAACCGCCATATGTTCTATTCGATAGCTACAAGACCTTAGACCCGGCAGGTAACCTGCAATTGACCTTCCTGCGCAAAGGCCAGGCCGGAAACGAATACATGGTGGATATGGACATCGATGAAAAGCAGGGTTTTGGTCACATCTTTGAAGTCCTCAATAATCTAGTAGCCGGCCTGACGAATCCCTACAATGTGCGGGAGATCCTGATGACCGCACAGGGGCTCAGGCCGCTCTATTTATTTGAATTTGCGAAGAAGGCTGTTGTCGCTGCTGCCGCCTGAAGGACAGGGTCCCGGCGAGGAGGGAGGTGGAAGCGGGTGGGATTCTCGTGCCTCAAACGAGGTCTATGGCGTCTTTTTGCCTGTTGTGTGGACCGTGGCGGGGCGGGGATGCGATCAATCGGACAACGCGCAGAAATCATCGTAGATGAATCGCTATCCCGAGGAGACCGGAAATGCAAATGATGATGGGCTCAGGGACCTTCCACTTTGTCAAAATCAAAAAGGTCGCCAGGGCGATCGCGGCCGTCCAAACATCCCGAATCGAGTGTCTGCCGAGAACAACAACAGCTCCCGCAATTGCGCCCGTGGCCGCGGCTGTTACTCCCTGGACGAACGCGCGAATCTGGGTGTTGCCAGAAAAACGCCTGTACGACGGTCCAAGCAAGACCACGAATAAGTAGACAGGCAGGAAGACCCCGACACCGGCGGCACAGGCCCCCCAGGTCCCGTTCACCAGATAGCCAATGAATCCGACTGTGATTACAACTGGGCCGGGCGTAATCATGGCAACTGCGACGGCATCAAGAAATTGAGCCTCAGTAAGCCAGTGATGCTCCTGAACAACGCCTCCGTGAAGAAACGGAACAATGGCCAGGCCGCTGCCAAATACGAACAAGCTCGACTTTAGAAAAAACAAGAGCAGCGCCCCGTTCGCGCTCGCGATGCCACTGCCGATGGGTATCCAGCAGAGTGGAGTGCCGCGCGGTTTCCAGACCGGAACGCCGCCTCGGACGATCATGACGGCCGCTCCAGCCGCCAAAAACAGCCAGACTACTTCTCGTTCAGTAATGGCGGTCGAGGTTGCGAGAGCGAGAAAAATCGCCCATAAGAGTTTGTCTTTCTTGATTGAAGTCTTGACCAGTTTAGTGGCCGAGCGGGCAATGATGGCAATCACCGCCGCGCCAATGCCATAAAACAACGCGGCAATGAGGCGTGTTCCGCCAAATGAAACATAGGCTTTACCAATGGCGACGACCATCAGGAACGAGGGAAGAATGAAGGCCGCGCCTACAATCGTGGCGCCAATGAATCCGGCGCGGACGAAACCGAGATACATCGCCAATTGCGCGGCCAGCGGCCCCGGAGCCAGTTGCGAAAAAGCCAGCCCGTTAAGGTAGTCTTCCTGGCTGATCCACTTGCGTTCTTCCACCAGGTCCTTGTGCATGTATCCAACAAGCGCAATGGGACCGCCGAACCCGATGCACCCCAGCTTCAGAAAGTAGGCCGCAAATTCGGTCAGAGTGACCTGTGGCCGCACTTGCGTGTGAGTTGGCATGGTTCCTTACTGGGACG
>DATMMY010000357.1:0-5608 GCA_035569515.1 Candidatus Solibacter sp.
TCGGGTCGATGGCGTGCTCGATCATGCCACTTCGGTCAACGGCATCGAAACGGCCGAGCAAGTGATTTCGCGCCTGAAGGTGCTGGCCGAACTGGATATTGCCGAACGCCGCGTACCGCAGGACGGCAGCTTCCGCGTCGAGGCCGGCGGGCGCGAAATCGACTTGCGCGTCTCGATCATGCCTAGCATCCATGGCGAAGACGCGGTAATCCGTATCCTTGATAAGCGCGCGATGATAGAAGCCTACGGGGCGCTGACGCTGGAAGCGCTCGGCTTCGACGCTGCCTCGCTGGTTCACCTGCGCAGCCTCGCCGAAGAAGCCTACGGCATGCTGCTGGTGACCGGCCCCACCGGCTCGGGCAAGACCACCACCCTGTATGCCGCCCTGACCGAGATCCACAACGGGCGCGACAAGATCATCACGATCGAAGATCCGGTGGAATATCAATTGCCGGGCATCCTGCAAATTCCCGTCAATGAAAAGAAGGGCCTGACCTTTGCCAAGGGCTTGCGCTCGATATTGCGCCACGACCCCGACAAGATCATGGTGGGCGAGATCCGCGACCAGGAGACCGCGCAAATCGCCATTCAATCCGCCCTGACCGGCCACCTGGTATTTACCACGGTGCACGCCAACAACGTGGTGGACGTGCTGGGCCGCTTCCTCAACATGGGCGTAGAGCCGTATAACTTTGTTTCCGCTCTCAACTGCGTGCTGGCGCAGCGGCTGGTGCGCATAATCTGCGACCATTGCAAGACCCAGGTTGTCTACGACGGCGAAACGCTGCAGAGCAGCGGACTCGACCTGCAAGAATGGCACAAGGTGACGTTCTACGAAGGGAAAGGTTGCATTGAATGCGGAGGTACGGGTTATCATGGCCGCACCGCCATCCACGAACTGCTTGATCTCACCGATCGAATTCGTGAGCTGATCCTGGAGAAAAAGCCTTCTTCGGAAATCCGCAAGGCCGCCCACGAAGAAGGAATGAAGTTTTTGCGCGAATCCGCCCTGGACAAAGTAAGGGCCGGCATCACGACCCTAAAGGAGATCAATAAAGTCACCTTTATTGAAACGAACCGCTAACCATGGCACGAAGCAAACAATCCGGGGCGCGCCCCACGCTGGCCTGCGAGATCACGCCGGACCGCGTAATCACCGCCCGCGCCGCAAAAAACGGCACGGCGCTGGACATGGTCACTTCACGCCGCCTGCCGGAAGGCGCGATCAAGCCGGGCATGAGCGGAAACAATGTGCAGGACGCGGCCGCCTTGAAGAACGCAATCAATGGAGCTTTGGCCGCGGTAGGCGGCAGCTCGCGCGACGTGATCGCCATTGTTCCCGATGCCTCCACCCGCGTCCTGCTGCTTGAATTTGAGTCCATGCCAACCAAACCTGAGGAGATCGAAGCCGTCATCCGCTTTCGCTTGAAAAAGTCATTGCCTTTTGACGTGGAGCAATCGGCGCTTTCCTACGATGTCCGTCGCGTGGGGCAGACCATTCAGGTGGTGGCCGCAGTTTCCCCGCAAGAGGTGCTGGGTGAATACGAGACAGTATTTCGCGATGCAGGTTATCTTCCGGGCGTAGTGCTGCCTTCTTTACTGGCCACGCTGGGCCTGGTGGAGGGGCAGAGTCCAACACTTCTGCTGAAGGTGGATCCGTTGAGCATTACAGTGGCCGCCGCAGAACGGCAGGAGCTTCGGCTGGTGCGAACTCTGGACAACCCTCACGGCGAGAATGTGACGGCCACCGAACTGGCGGAAGCAGTGCTGCCCTCTATCGTGTTTTTTGAGGACACATTTGGGGCACGGATTGAAAAGATTTTTATCGGCGGCGTGGCTACCATCCAGGAAGTCGGTGCAATGCTCCATGAACAAACAGGCGCGCACGTGGAAGAACTTACACCGTCAATCTCTTCCGGGCAGAACCTGAGTGGCGACACCTTTCCGCCCTCGGTCTTGGCTGGAGTTGCGGGGGCCCTGCTGGGATAATGCGACTCAACATCAATCTGGCTTCGCAGAAATACGCCAACGTCCGGCAGTTCTATCTCCGCTGGAGCGCTGCTGTGGCGGCTTTGGCAGTGCTTGCCATTGCTCTTGGCGTGCGCGCCCAGTCTCTCTACTCCAGTTCGAAACAATCCCAAAGGCATATTGTTGAGCTTAGAGAAAAAATCAGCGCCAAGCAGAACGAGCAGAGACAAGCTGAGGCCATGCTGAACCAGCCCGGAAATCAGGATGTGCGAGAGCAGAAGTCGTTTTGGAACGACGTATTTGACCAGAAGTCACTCTCCTGGACGGAATTGTTTATGGATCTGGAGCACATCATGCCCAAGCGGGCCTATGTGGTCTCAATCTCGCCTTCCACTACTCCCGACCATCGCCTGAAGCTCAAAATGCTGATCGCTGGAGAAAATCACGACAATGCCAATGAGTTGCTGAAGAAGATGGAAGGATCCGAACGTTTCCGAGGCCCCGTGCTCGAGGGCGAAAATGTGGTTACTGTCCCCGGAAAAGGAACGATCATTCAATTTGCCATCTCGACCTTTTACACTCCGGCAAATCGAATCCAGCAACCCTCTTCGGGCGTCAAGGAGGGGATGTGATGACTCCACTGGATGGCGTGCGGCGGAATTTCATCATTGTTCTCGCTGTTCTCCTGGCGGTCAACCTGGCTCTGGCTGCGTATCTGCTTTGGCCGGGACGCCCCAACGTTGGCCAGCAGCTCGTCCAGGAGGACAATCTGCGGCAAGAATTTAAAAAGATTACTCGTCAGGTGGAACCGCTGCAGGGAATGGACGAGAAACTGATCAAGACGCGCGCCGACGTGAAGACGTTCTATGACCAACATGTAGCGAGGCGCTGGTCGGAGGTTTCCGAAGAGATCAACAAACTGGCCAAGGAGAATGGTCTTCCCGCTCTTCCGGTTCGCTACAGGACGGATGAAACCGGATTGCCGGACCTCCAGCGGATCGAGATCGATATCGGCGCTCCCGCCGACTACGCGAAGATCGCTCGTTTCATCAATTCGATGGAACGCGACAAGCTTATATTCGTAATTACCGAGATCGTGCTGAGCGGACAGCAGGGCGGCAGCGCGGTGGACCTGCGAATCAAGGTCGAAACTTTCTTAAAGGAACCAACATAAGTGAAGCTGGGAGCGGAAAATAAAAAGAAGGTTGTGGCCATGGCGGTGCTCGTGGCGATCGCCATTCTGATAGGAATACGCGCCGTCTCTTCGTTTGGAGTGCTCGGCGCATCCACGCCCACACCTCCAGTCGCTGCCGTAACGCCGGCCCCAGCCGCAACCACTACGGCGGCCCGTCCTGCGCACAAAAAAGGCCTGGCCCCTCAGGTGCGCGAGAACACGCTTGACCCACGATTGCGAACGGACATTCTGCAAGCCAGTCAGAAATTGGAATATGAAGGGGGTAAGCGTAACATCTTCCGTATGGAAGAACTCCCGCCAGTTATTCCGCAGCCGGTGGCGCCCGTGGTGATAAATCAACCCCCACCGGGCCCGCCTCCGCCGCCACCTCCGCCCCCGATTACTTTGCGTTTTTTTGGTTTTGCCAGCCGCCCGGGAGAGCCCAAGAAGGTCTTCCTGGCTGAGGGCACCGAGGTTTTTGTGGCGAAAGAGGGCGACATCGTTGATCGCCGTTATAGGATCGTGCAAATCAACAACAACTCTGTGCTGGTAGAAGACGTGCTCAACAACAACCGGCAGTCCATCCAGTTGACAACCGCAAGTTAGGTGCTCAATGGCAGTTGCGCGCAATCAAACCCGGAACGAAAAAGGTTATGTCTTGCTCTCCGTCATGCTGCTGATGACCTTAATGCTGGTTGCTCTGAGCGTTGTGCTTCCGCGCATCAGCCAGCAGATCAAACGGGACAAGGAAGAAGAGCTGATTCACCGCGGACAGGAATACGCGCGCGCTGTCAGAAAGTTCTATCGCAAGTTCGGGCGCTACCCGCTTTCTATCGAGCAGCTTGAAAACACCAACAATATGCGTTTCTTGCGCAAGCGCTTCAAAGATCCCATGACCGGAAAAGACGACTGGCGCATCGTGCATCAAGGCGAGGTCGTGCAGACAGTCCCGGGCAGCGGCGCCGTTTCCAATGTGAATGGCCCATCCGGCAGCGGAACCAGTTCTGGCTCGGCAAGCGGGACTGGGATCGGCTCTGGAACAGGCACTGGTTCCAGCCTGGGTTCCGGCACAACTCAAAACGGAACGGGCCAGAATTCGCAAAACTCCAACGGATTCTCACTGGGCAGCAACCCAGGAAGCTCGAATACCTCAGGTAACTCCGGATCGGCATTTGGTAACCCCCAGGTGGGGGGCGGCCCCATGGTCGGCGTAGCCAGTATCCGTAAAGATCAATCCATCAAGATCCTCAAGGAAAAAGACCACTACAACGACTGGATCTTCTACTACGATCCCACCCAGGAGCAGCAACAACTTGGAGGCGGCATGAACACTCCCAACAATCCGAACGCCGGCCAGGGTGGCCAAGGTGGCCCGCAGGGACCTGGCGGTCAGGGCACGACAGCACCACCGCCCGCAACCGTACCGCCGCGACCACAACAGTAGACTTGCGCGCCTTCAATTCCGGCTGTGATCAAAACAAAAGCCCCGTTTTATGACGGGGCTTGCCTGTACCTATTATGGGTGAATCGCTCTTCGATCTGACAGCGTAGAAGCGTTTACACGCTGAAGGATGAGCCGCAGCCGCAAGTGCTCTTCACATTCGGATTCTCAAACTTGAATCCAGCGGCTTCCAGGGTCTCAACATAATCCACGATACAGCCGTTCAGATACATGGCTGAGGTGGCATCCACAAAAACCTTGAGATCGTCAAAGTTATAAACCTTGTCCATAACGCCTGCGGCATTCTCGAACGACATGGAATAGGAAAAGCCGGAGCAGCCTCCACCAACCACACCAATCCGCAAACCGGCCGGCACAGGATTCTGCTGCGTCATGATCTCCTTTACCTTCCCGATCGCGGTGGGCGTGAGAATGACAGGGGTGCTAACAGGCGTTTCAACATTCGGGGTTGTGGTTGTGGCCATGTCTTTAATCTCCTTGAATCAGTCATTATACCATTAGGGCTTGCTGATTCCATTACTCTTACTCCGATGAATTAGATGACCCCGGCTGCCCTCGGGTCGCAATATGTGCTCTGGTGAGCTCTCAAAAAATGTGGTATTTGCGGCAAAAAGTGGGCATATAATCGGCTCAAGGTTCCACCTACCCCGTCGTCGTGTGGACTCCATGCGGCCTCGAGTAAGCGGGACCGGTCCCAAAATCAAGGTGGTGTCCTATGATGGCTGCACTGCTGATCCTTTTGGCCGGTTCATCTACTGTTCTGGTGGTTCTCCTGATCTACCGGAGCACTCTCTCAATGCACGAAGATGATCAGCTTTTCCTGGATGATGCCAATGTCCATCTGGCCAAAGAGCAGGAAGAGCTCACCGCAAAAATGGATAGGCTTAAACCCTGGCTCCGCATCAGCGGCGCCTGCTCCGCTTTGCTGATCGTAGTGATCGCGGGCATGGAACTTTACTCACGCATCAACCAGGAGTGACCAGCCAAAACAAGAAACTTGGAGC
>DATMMY010000358.1:0-3102 GCA_035569515.1 Candidatus Solibacter sp.
TCAGGGATTTGAGGCCGGCGCCGATGACTATTTGCCAAAGCCCTTTGACTTAGCCATCCTGCTGGCGCGGATAGAAAGCCTTTTGCGCCGCAAAAACTGGCTGCGCAGCTCCTTGCCGGAGAAAGCGGAGCCCATCGCGCCAGAAGCGGAGTCTCTGGACGTCTTCCACTTCGATGACAGGACCGTTGATTTCGCCAACCTTCAACTGCGCGGTGGCGGGCAGGTCTTCCAACTGACGTTGATGGAAGCGGACCTTCTGCGCTACTTGATACGCAACAGCGGCCGTCCTGTGTCTCGCAAAGCGATCCTGCAAAATGTCTGGAATCTCCACGAAGACACGGACACTCGCGCCATCGATAACTTCGTCGTGCGTCTCCGCCGCTACATCGAGCGCGTGCCTTCCAAGCCGCGCCACCTGGTAACGGTTCGAGGCCTCGGCTACCAGTTCGTGCCCAATCCCAAGACTTAGGAGAAAAGCTGCACGCATGTTGTAAGGATGATTTTTGGAGGCGCGGGTGGGATCCGAACCCATAAGCCGCGGTGTTGATGCAGGTCACTTGAAGATGGACAGATGCCATACTTCTCCATAGCGCCAAGGTAGTCTGTTTCCGCGAGGCGTCAACACAAGTTGTAGTCCTAATTATCTTCAGTGTCGATTTTCTGTTGGAACCGCCACCCGGCATTTCAGTTCCCAGCGTCCTGTAATACTTTGGGCATGACATTTTCCACCCGTGAGAGCAATCTCCTTCCACAAAGTAGAATTGGAAGATGTCCTCACAAGTCCGCATCACTCCCGATAGAGCCGTGCTCGGCGGAATGCTCCTCACAGCAGCCATATACTGCAGGGACCTACAATACGACTTCATCCTAGACGATGTGCCGTTCATTCTGATGAACGAAACCATAACTTCCTGGAAGAACTGGACGACACTATTCGTGCCCCCAGTTGTTCATGCGCACGGCATGGATATGGTGGCTGTGCACTACCGTCCCATTTCCATGTTGTGGTTCATGGCCAATTACCAGTTGTTCGGGATGGTGCTGCCGTGGTGGCATCTTACATCGCTGTTGTTACATCTTCTTACAATCTTCCTCGTATACCAAGTGGGCGTTAAGGTCCTGAGAGAACCATGGACGGCGGCACTGGCGGCCCTGTTTTTCGCGTTCCATCCGCTCCACGTGGAATCGGTGAGTTACCTTTTCGCATCGTCAGACTTGTTAGTGGCGGTGTTTATGCTCCTGGCGTTCCTGGCCTACTCCCGGTTCCGGGAGCAACCCGCCTCCCGCTGGTACCTGACGGCATCCGTGGTTGCTGCCGCGTCAGCGATGCTGTCGAAGGAGAACGGTGCCATCCTGCCCTTGGCACTGGTCGCGTACGAGGTGGTGCGTGAACATCAGCCGGGCCCGCAGCGTTGGGGCAGACGATTGGTATGGACACTTCCATTTTTCGGTCTCGTTATGGCCTATGCCACGGTGCGCACGCTGGGAAACCTTGGGCCAGGGCCGGGCGCTGACCGCCTCAGTGCTCTGTGGGACGCTCCTCTCGTCCTTCTGGTGTACCTTCGCAACCTCCTATGGCCAGTCCATTTGAGTTTTTTTTATCCGGTCGAATGGAGTTCACAATGGACGTTCGGCAAAGGCCTCGCGGCTGTCCTCGTCCTGGTCGCGTGGGTATTTCTGTGGGAACGTTACAAAGAGCGTTCCGGAATGCGATTGCAATTATTGTGGACGGCAATTCTGTTCGTCATTCCTCTGGCCTGCGTATTTGCGTTTCGAAAAGAAGACTGGGTTCATGACCGCCATATGTATGTCGTGTCGATTCCGTTTTGTCTTATAGCGGCTGTGGTCCTAACGGATCTCAAGGTACCGCGAAAAGCCTCCATTGTTGCGAGCTCGCTGCTGGCCGCAACGCTCCTAGTGACTACTGCTGTTCAGGTGCCAAGATTCAAGGATGAATTATCGGTCTATGAAAGCGCGTTGAAAATAGCACCGCGCAATATATTGCTACGCAGGTTCTATGTCGCGGCGCTTTGGAATCAAGTCCAGCACGTCCGCGAGCCTTCGGCCCTTCGCGAGAAGGCTCTCAGAGAATTCCATGTCAATATAGAGCTCGGTCCGGAATTGGAACTTGACTATATAAACTACGCCACGGCGCTGGACCGGGCTGGCTTCGACCAAGACGCCATAACACAATACAAAAGAGCCCTGCAGTTGGACCCCTTAGACCCCGGCGGACCAACGCATCTTCGCGCCACTATCTTGTTCCGCCTTGCCCCACTTGAGCTAAAGCAGTCAAAATTGGAAGAGGCTGAGAGCTGCTTGCGCGAGGCATTAGCGATTAATCCGAAGGCCATAGGCTATCATGCACTGCTCGCTCAAGTACTAAATCAGCGAGGACGCAGGCAAGAAGCTGCCGAGCAAATGCAGCTAGAGGCCAGCATTAAAGAAGTATTCATTCGCGAGCATTCTGCTCCCCTGGGCGCGCTACACCGCGCGCCCGCCTCTGACGGCAATACGCCGGAATAAACGCCATTTCTCAGCCATTTGATGGCAAAACCGAAAATTGGAGGCGCGGGTGGGATTCGAACCCACGAATGGAGGTTTTGCAGACCTCTCCCTTGGGCCACTTGGGTACCGCGCCGAGCGTTTTAGTATAACGAAAACGCAAACTAGTGTCAGGCGCCGCCAGAAGCGCCTATCCACAGATTTCCGGCAAATTGCGAGTATTGTTGACGCGATTTTTTTGCCGAGGAAAAATCTCAAGCCTTTGCAGATTCTTCGATTCCCTGCAGCTCTTTTCCGGGCTTGAAGCGCACCGCCTTGCCCGGCGGAATGTTAACCTCTTCGCCGGTGCGCGGATTGCGGCCAATGCCGGTCTTGCGCGGCTTCACGCTGAAGACGCCAAAGCGCCGGAGCTCGATGCGCTGGCCACGGCCGAGCGCGCTTTTTAGCGACTCGAAGACGGTTTCGACAGCCTGCTCGGCCTTGGTGCGGCTAATGTTCGTCGTTGTCACGACAGCGTTTACGATATCGAGCTTGATCACATGCGCCTCCAGCAACTCGGCAGATGCTAGAGGCTGCGTCGTGGGTTGTCAAGACGTG
>DATMMY010000359.1:0-7591 GCA_035569515.1 Candidatus Solibacter sp.
TAATCTGGTCCGTTACCTCAGAATGCTTGTAAGTTGGTCGAATCGGCATAGCTCCCCCTCTAAGCTTTAGCTTTACCACTGAGTTAACACTGATACCACTGATCTGAAAAAATCGAAGAGGCCATCCTGCAGTGTATAGAATCAATCAGTGGTTTCAGTGCAAATCAGTGGTAAATCTAGCCTGAGCCAACAGGAATTCTGCCAGTTCCAGGTCCGCCGGCGTGGTGATTTTGATGTTGCGGGCTGAGCCCATCACTACCCAGACGCTTTCTCCCATCCGCTCCACTAATGACGCTTCATCCGTGCCGGTGAAGCCGTCTGCGATGGCGCTGTCAAAGGCTTCTTTGATCACTTTGTAGCGAAATCCCTGGGGGGTCTGCGCCTGGACCACGCGCTCTCGCGGAATGGTGGACGTAATGATGGCGCCTTCAGAGGTGCGATCTACCTGCTTGATGGTGTCCACGGCCGGAAGCCCCGCAATGGCTGCGCCATGCTTTTCTACTTCGCGGACCACGTTCGCAATGATCTCGTCGTCCACGAACGGACGCACCGCGTCATGTACCAGCACTATGTCATTCTCGGCGGCTTTGAGTTTGGAGAGGGCATTGGCGACGGACTCCTGACGGTGCTCTCCACCTTCAACAACCTCTACTTTGGCTGACAGTTTTTCCTTTTCCAACTGACGGCTGAATTGCTCCATTTCACTCTTGCGGAGGGCCACTATGATCTGGCTGACCTGCTGATTGCGAGCGAACACGCGCAGAGTGTGAATGATGATGGGTGTTCCGCTGATCTCAAAGAACTGCTTGGAAGGTACGCCCTTCTTGCCGGGGCGCGCCATACGGGTGCCGAGTCCAGCGGCCGGAATGATCACGATGACCTTCATAACAGGCGGTAAAAAAGTATAGCAACTTTGCCGGATTAGCCGCTTGCGGTGTCTAAAGCAATAGTCAAGAAATTCGAAAATAGAAGCTGCGTCGCCAATCGGGTGATCACTTCGGCGCACCTCAGTGCAGGCTATACATCGGGTGCATCGGGTGATCGAAAAGCAAAACCCGCCAACATGATTCTCATGGACAAGTGATCGTCCTGCAAATTTACCGGAGTGATTTTGCCCGAAACTTGAGACTATAGAATTTAAGCTGAAGAGCTGATTTAAGACTAAAGAATTTAAGAACTGAGAAAGGTACGTAGCTGTGATCGAGAAGGTACAAAGATACGTCCGCGAGCATGGCCTGATCCGGGCTGGGGACCGCATTGCTGTGGCCGTTTCCGGGGGCGCGGACTCTGTTGCTTTGTTGCGGGTATTGCTGGAGCTGCGTGACGAACTGGGAATCGTGCTTTCGGTTGCGCACTTCAATCACAGGATTCGCGGCGCAGATGCGGATGGCGACGAGGAGTTTGTAAGGGCCCTGGCCCTGGGCTTTGAGTTGGAATTCCATTCCGGAGCTGCCGATGTACCGGCCTATTCGCGGGAGCACAAGTTGAGCCTGGAAACCGCGGCGCGGGATGTGCGTCAGCAATGGTTTGGACAGCTTGTCCAGCAGGGCCAGGCAGACAAGATCGCCACGGCCCACACCTTGGATGATCAGGCGGAAACTCTCCTCATGCGCATTTTGCGGGGGACCGGCGGGAGGGGATTGACAGGGATCGCTCCCTGGCAACGGGAGAAATGCCTGATTCGTCCTCTGCTGAATGTTACCCGTCGCGAAGTCGAGGATTACTTAGCTCTTTCGCGACAAACATGGCGGGAAGATTCCAGCAACAAGGACCTGCACCATACTCGCAACCGCATCCGGCATGAGCTGCTGCCCATTCTGGAGAGCAGCTACAACCCGGCCTTACGGCAGAATCTGGCCGAACTGGCCGAGGTCGCTCGCGCTGAAGAAGATTATTGGGAAAAGGAAATCTCCGGCCTGCTGCCTCGGCTGGTTCGTTTCGGCAAGCCCAGCCGAAGTGGGCGCAGCAGCGGCCCCGCTGGACCCGATGTCATAGCGCTGGAATTGGCCCTCTTCCAAGGACTGCCACTTGCGGCCCAAAGGCGGGTGTTGCGGGCGATCACGCAGCAGTTTGGCGTAGGGTTGGAGTATAAGCATGTGCAGCAGCTTTTGACCCTGGTCCAGCCGGATCATGCTCGGCAAAAACCGAGAAAACCCGCTAAAGAGGTGGAACTACCCGGCGGACTAGTGGCCGTCCGGTCGTTCCGGGAGCTACAAATCAGCTCCCGGGAGAGCCAGTTGCCTCCTGCAGACTATTGCTACCGGCTTGATATACCGGGTGAGGTGGCCATCCCCGAGTTGAAGAGCCGGATACGTGCACAGTTGGTGAGTGCTGGAAACAACGTTTCAGGATATAATGCCGCGCTATTGAACCAGGCTCTACTGGCTCCGGAAGTCAAGGTCAGGAACTGGCGGCCTGGTGATAGGTTTTTCCCGGCGCACACCCGGTCCCCCAAGAAAGTCAAGGAGCTGCTGCAGCCTGCGCGATTAGGACGTGAGATTTCCCCGGCGGAACGCAAGGCGTGGCCGGTGATCGAAAACGAAGGTGAGATCGTCTGGATGCGCGGTTTTTCCGTGCCGGAGGCTTATGCGGCCAATGCCGGTCACGGAATTGAGATTCAAGAGACTAAAATAGGTTCTGAGGCGGAAAATTGACCACTTGCGAAGTAACGCAGGAATACCCTCGCGTGCTGCTTTCGGCAGATCAGATCAGGAAGCGTGTCCAGGAAATGGCCCGCCAGATCTCCGCCGATTTCAAAGGAAGGACCGTTTACCTGGTGGGCGTATTGGAAAACGGCTTCATTTTCATGGCTGACCTGGTGCGGGAGCTGGAAGTCCCGGTGGTCTGCCAGTTCGTTAAACCGGCATTTAAGGAAGCCGATCCTGTTACTACGGAGATTTTCTTCAGCCCTGAAGTGGACGTACACGGCAAGGATGTGCTGCTAGTAGAGGCCCTGGTACAGTCGGGCATCACCAGCGAGTTCCTCATGCGAAACCTCATAGGGCGGGGCGCGGCCAGCGTGAAGCTTGCTGCTTTGTTGGACAAGCAATCCGCCCGTCGAGTTCCCCTGCAGCCCGATTACTTTGGTTTTCTAATGAACGAGAATTTTGTCGTAGGCTATGGGTTGGGCACACCCCATTTGGGACGGAATCTTCCCTATATTGCTGCAAAGGAAGGGAACGCCCAGACCCGCCCTAGCTCGGCTTAGGCTCTTTTACCAATCATGAGCCGGGCCTATTGGGTATAGAATCTATCAAGGAGCGAAAAGTTAAACCGAGGCGGTCTTTTCGGCATCCAATACTTAGGATCAGTCTGTTCAGCGGGCATGGTTCGTTAAGCCTCATTTATCCTTAATAATATTTCCGGCTCTGTTGCGTCTATATAAGTGAGCGTTCGGAGCAGGGATACAGCGTAACAGGTTAAAATCCTGAGCTGAGGGAAGCTAGGAGTTTATTGGTGAATTCAACAATGAAGACAGTTGTCTTGTGGCTGACATTAATCGTCGTTGGCTTGGTGCTCTGGAAGATGATCTCCACCGGTGCCAACGGCGCCAAGGTCCAGGACATCAGCTACACGGAGTTCATGTCTCAAGTGGCCCAGGACAAGATTGCAAAAGTCACGATTGTGGGGAACGAGGCCCATGGAGAGTACAAGGGTGACAAGAATCACCAATTCCGCGTGGTTGTTCCGGCCAACAATCCTGAGATGCTGAAGACACTGGATGCCAAGGGCCAGGATGGCAAGCTCGCCGTGGACTTTAAGGACGCCCAGAGCGGAAATTGGTCGTTGTGGCTGGTCCAGCTCTCTCCTGTAATCCTGCTGGGCGTGTTGTGGTTTGTCATGATCCGCCAGATGCAGACCGGCGGCAACAAGGCCCTGAGTTTCGGCAAGAGCCGTGCCCGGCTGCTCTCTATGCAGCAAAAGAAAGTCACATTCAAAGATGTTGCCGGAGTGGATGAAGCTAAGGAAGAGTTGCGGGAGATTATCGAGTTCCTGCGCGAGGCCCAGAAGTTCCAGAAGCTGGGCGGAAGGATCCCGAAAGGTGTGTTGCTGGTTGGCCACCCCGGAACCGGAAAGACCCTGCTGGCCCGGGCCGTGGCTGGTGAAGCCAACGTGCCCTTCTTCAGTATCTCGGGCTCGGACTTTGTAGAGATGTTTGTAGGTGTGGGCGCCAGCCGCGTCCGCGACCTGTTTGAGCAGGGAAAGAAAAATGCTCCCTGCATCATCTTCATTGATGAAATTGACGCCGTAGGCCGTCACCGTGGCGCGGGCCTGGGCGGCGGGCATGACGAGCGCGAGCAGACCCTGAACCAGTTGCTGGTGGAGATGGATGGTTTTGAATCCAATGAAGGCGTCATCCTGATCGCCGCTACCAACCGTCCTGACGTGCTTGATCCGGCGCTCCTGCGGCCCGGACGTTTTGACCGTCGCGTAGTGGTGCCACTGCCGGATGTCCGTGGACGCGAAGAGATTCTCCGGGTGCACACCCGGAAGATCCCCCTGGCCGATGATGTGGATCTCTCCATTCTGGGCCGTGGAACGCCTGGTTTCTCCGGAGCGGAAATCTCCAACATGGTGAATGAAGCAGCTCTGAATGCCGCCCGCAATAATCGCAAGGCCGTGCTGATGTACGACTTTGAGCTGGCCAAGGACAAGGTCCTGATGGGTGCGGAGCGCAAGAGCATGCTGCTGACCGATGAGGAAAAGAAGGTCACCGCCTACCATGAGGCCGGGCACGCCATTGTGGCCGCGCTCATGCCTCATGCGGATCCGCTGCACAAGGTCACCATCATTCCCAGAGGCATGGCACTGGGCGTGACTATGCAACTTCCGGAGACCGACAAACACAACTACACGCGCGACTACCTTTGCACGCGGCTTGCGGTCATGATGGGCGGACGCATAGCGGAAGAGATTTTCCTCCAGCAGATGTCCACCGGCGCAGGCAGCGATATTGAGCAGGCCAGTGAAATGGCCCGCAAAATGGTTTGCGAGTGGGGCATGAGCAATCTTGGCCCGCTGGCTTATGGCAAGAAGGAAGAGCAGATATTCCTGGGTCGTGAACTGGCGCAGCATCGCGATTTCAGCGAAGAAACAGCGCGAGAAATCGATGCGGAAGTCCGCCGCTTCGTCAACACGGGCTATGACAACGCCAAGAAGCTGATTGAGGAGAATCGCGACATAGTCGTCCGCATCGCTGAAGCTTTGCTGGAGCGTGAAGTTCTGGACGCCACGGAGCTGAAGCTCATCATTGAAGGCAAGCCGCTTCCGGCACGCGTGATTCCTCAAAAGGGCGGAGATGAAGGGGTACAGCAGGTGCTTAAGCCTGAGCCAGGCCGCACACCCGGCATCCTTCCCGGCAAGACATCGCCGGCCTGATATTTCGAAAACTTTAATAGACCTCGGGGCAGCTTATAGGCTGCCCTGATTTTTTGTTTTCAGGACAATTCCGAAACAGGTTTTTAGCCGCGAATTTGCGCGAATCAGCCCGAACGCGAAATAACTCAAGCGCCAAAGTCTGACATAGGACTTACCAAAGCTGCTGTCCTGAAATGCGTCTGGAATTTTGTTGAATCACGTAGGCAATCAGGAGTACATTCCTAGCATCCCCCGCCCGTTACTCAGATTCACGAGGTGCTAGCGTCTATGGCTTCTCCCGGCACAGGTGCCCAAGTCCGGCAAACGGCGCAGATACTCGCGGCGGCATTCCAGCAGGACCGCTTTACCGCGCGCCAAAAAATCTGGACACTGTCGCCTAAATTCTATTTTAGCGATGAGCAGGGGAACACCCTGGCATTTCTGCGCAAGAAGGTCTTTACCTTGAAGGATGAGATCAGGGTATTCACCGACGAGACACAGTCCATGGAACTGCTGCACATCAAGGCCCGCAAGATTATTGATTGGGGCACGGCCTTCGACGTGACCGATTCCATCAACCACCAAAAGGTCGGGGTCATCAAGCGCCAGGGCTGGAAGTCCATTATCCGCAAGGAGTGGACCATGATGGACGCCAACGAGCAACAGATCGGCACAATCAAAGAAGATTCGCTCCTGCTGGCCACGTTGCGGCGATACGTGATCAACATCATTCCCCAGGCCTATACCTTTGAAGCGGGTGGACGGGAGCTAGGGACCGCCCGGCAAAACTGGAACTTCTTCCTGCCTAAAATGAGTGTAGACTTCTCCAACGATCCTGGACGGCAACTGGACCGTCGGCTGGTGGCTGCCGCCGTCGTGCTGCTGATGGCGGTTGAAGGACGCCAGGAATCGTACGATTAGGCTTTTAGTTATTCCCGAATGGAATGGGTTATCAGGCAAGTGCCGTCGCCTTTGGCGACTCGGGTATCGGAATTACCTCACCCCGTACTTACCCTTCGCTATGCTCAAGGGCAGGCTGTACGGGTCTATTCTCTAACGTGCCTGCGGCACTGTCTCGTACCCTCTCTGGGCAACTCCGTCGTGTGCACTCAGACAACCTGAATCAATGGCTTCCCTTGCGGCAGGATCTCTCCGATTTCTGCTGCAGCCACACCACCGGACTTTAAGGCCGCCAGCAATGATCCGGCATCTTCTCTGGCCACCGAAAGCAGGAGCCCTCCGGCGGTTTGCGGATCGAACATGATGGTCTTGAGTTCCGCAGGAATCCCATCTTCATAGCCAACCATGCATTCGACGAAATCACGGTTCGCGTTCAGCCCTCCGGGGATATACCCGGCGCGAACGCATTCGAGCGCGCCTTCCAGCAGCGGCAAGGCAGCGGAGCGCAGCCGAATGCTTACATCGCCGCCCATCGCCATTTCGCGTACATGCCCGATCAGGCCGAACCCGGTGATGTCCGTAGCCGAATGGACACGGAACTTGCCGCTGGCGGCGATCGTCGCAGCCCTTGCATTGAGGGTGGTCATTGATTTTGTGGCGGCATCAATCCAGGCCGGTTTTGCTTCGCCCCGCTTGATGGCCGTGGAGATCACGCCAGTACCCAGCGGTTTGGTAAGGATGAGCGCATCCAGCACCATGGCGGACGAGTTGGTCCAAATGCGGTCGGGATGGATCATGCCCGTGACCGCGTACCCGAATTTGATTTCCGGATCGCGGACGCTGTGCCCGCCCACCACGGTGCATTGGGCTTCCATCATCTTGGAAAGCCCGCCTGCCAGAATCTGCTCCAGAATAGAGATATCTCCCTTATCCGGAAAGCACAGGATGGCCAGCGCGCTGAGCGGCCGGCCTCCCATGGCATAGACGTCACTGAGCGAGTTTGTGGCCGCGATCTGGCCAAAGGTGTATGGATCGTCCACCACCGGTGTAAAGAAATCTACGGTCTGTACCAAAGCCTGATCGTCGGAAATTCTGTACACTCCGGCGTCGTCGGCTTTATCAAAGCCAACCAGTACGTTCGGATCATGTTGCCGGGCCAATTTCCCAAGCACCGAGTCCAGCACCGCCGGACTTAGCTTGCTGGCTCAACCCGCCGCTTTTACCTGCTCCGTAAGCCGGATTGTCTTTACTTCAGTCATAGAGGAATTCTAAAGGAAAATAGCATTCAGCACTTAGCAATCAGCATTCAGCCCCTGCGCCGTTTCGAATAGCC
>DATMMY010000360.1:0-8456 GCA_035569515.1 Candidatus Solibacter sp.
GCACGTATGATCCGGGCGTTTTCCGTGGCATTCCACCCAGAAATCGACTCCAGAGAGGCTCTACTCAGGCCGAATTGTTCCGGAGCAATCTCGTAGACTCGGAGCCAATCGGCGCGCACTTCAGCAATTTTCGTAGGACCCGTGATAGTGATTTCATCCAACCCGTCGGCACCGTGCACCACGAAGCCGCGTTTAATCCCCAGCATAATCAACGCTCGTGCAACGTTCTCTACCACTTTTTCTGAATAGACACCTATTACCTGGGCGGTGGCCCTGGCTGGATTCGTGAGAGGTCCGAGAAGATTGAAGACACTGCGCAGCTTGACGTCCCGGCGGGCAGCCTGCACATATTTCATTGCCGTGTGAAGCGAGGGCGCAAACATGAATGCTATGCCCACTGCGTGGAGACAGTCTGCCAGGACTGCCGGAGGAAGAGTAATTTTCACGCCCAGCGCTTCCATGACATCGGCCGAGCCACACTTTGACGTTATGCTGCGATTACCATGTTTTGCCACGCGGACACCGGCACCGGCAACGACCAGGGCGGTGGCAGTGGAAATATTGAATGTTCCTCTGGCATCGCCACCAGTACCGCATGTGTCAACCAGCACTTTGTGCTCGGGTTGTTGAACACCGACGGCCGAGCCTTCACAGAATGGCACCGGGATCGCTACGGCCCGGATAGCCTCTGCGAAACCAACGATTTCTTCTACGGTTTCACCTTTCATATGGAGGGCCGCTAACAACGCGGCAATTTGAGCATCTGTTGCGTCTCCCGACAGGATTTGTGCCATGACGGCGCGCGCCTCTTCCCGAGTAAGAGACGCTTTATCTACGACAATTCTGTGTATCGCGTCAAGAACCATTGTCGCTCCCTTAAATTGTTACAGCGAGCCGTCGCGGAACCTCAAAATAGACACATCCAGGCCCAACCGGAGTTAGAACAGAAGGTAGCCACCTTAGGTGGCTACCTTCTTTGACAGAGACATGTGTCAGTTAATTTGTCTCTGTTTGCGCCGCGGACAAGATGACAGCCAGCCCGACTGCCTTGCCCGGGCAATGCCTAGATAGTGATTTTTGTGCCATCGAATTTGGTAAAGGTGAACCCGGAGAAGTCTTCGTTATAGCATGATCTCTGATCTCTAAGAATGCTGATAGCGATCGCTTCACCGAGCAGGATTGATTGAGTTTGATCAGAACGCCAGTGAACGCCCGCACTATTGCGAGCGAGTCCAACATTCCCGGCGATCTTGTTGGCTTCTGTCATTACCGTGATCTTGTCAGCGTCGGGTCCGTTATAAGGCAACAGCGATATACCGTCGTCCGAAGGGACTACCGGCTCCGGTATGACAGCGTTCTCGTCAAAGAAGGCTTTAACGAAGGTTGCACAGGCACCCGCCACGGTGGCATGTCCGGCACCGTAAGATGGATGCGTCGGTGATCCCTCGGGGAAAGCCATTGGAAGGAAAGCAGTACCATTCCTGCTAAGGACGGCCTGTACTGCCTTTGAGTTGAGTACTGCCGAATGCAGTGGATAGTCACGATTTGCAGCAAGCTTGAAGTGGACCAGACCTGCATATGCTTCAGGACGCAAGGCCCGGTGTACAAACCACTTTTGGTACCAAACAGCCTTTAACGCGCGGGTTGTCACTTCAGCCAGAAGAGTTACAGCATGTGGATTACCGAAAGTGCCAAAACCGACCTGGGTCCGTGAGTTAACGTAGGGATTACCGGGATTGAAGGGAATCTGCATTCGATCAAGCAAGTTCAGGGTCGCCATGAAATAAGCCTGATACAATTCGTCGACATGTACGAAGGCGTTAATGTCGCGAGCGGTGTGAAGGAATCGTGGACCCAGAATGACATTGCTTCCGAACGGTCCACGTCCGTCTTGAACGGCCAAGAAAGAATCCTTGTCGGTCATATAGTCTTTCCCGGGCACATAGACGTTGTATTGCTGGGCAGGGTTACCGTTGGAATCATTAACCGCCAACGCCCCCAGGGCCGCGGGCATAACGAAGAACTGAGAAACATAAGGACCAACCGTTTCACCCGCCGTCAGGCCACGGAATAATGTCCTGGCCGTTACTTTACCGGTCCTTGGGTCTTTTACTCCTGTAAAGTGAGGAAGACGGTTCAGGTCATCGATCGCCGCCTGAGTAATGGGCTCTTCTCCGTAGTGGCTGAATGGGATATCCCGTGCCAGAGCCATCCAGTAGTTTTCTACCATTTCACCGGCGCGTTCGACGCCGGCGAGTGCAGGCGCAGGCGGAATAACGAGCTGGTGAGAATCCGCACCCTCAAGATCGAAGGCCAAGCCTGACTGCGGATTTACCAGCTTGGTGTTCCCTCCTAGAATAATTCTTTCAAAATCCGCGTGCCTTTCCGTGTCGACTGCGGTAAGAAGCGACTTGTAAGCCCGCTGATCCACTTCGCCAAATTCATTATGGGGCAATCCTTTGGAAAAGTTGCCGATTCTATTGTCGAAGCGTTGCTCATCACCGTTGGTTGGGTGTTCGGGAATGGGCAGCTTTCTTTCGCGCATTGCAGCCTCAACGCGGATTTCGAATGCCCGATCAGCCCTTCTGACGCCGTTTGAGCCGCGATCATCGTCCTCACCATTCCTGCGCTCATCAGCTCTGGCGACGGATGTGTGTGGCCCGAGCAGCGGTTCGAAGGCTACGCCAGCGGCGGCTATGCCAACCGTTGCAGCACCCTTAAGAAATTTGCGCCGACCGAGTCCCCGACCGGGCTGTTGATTTTTTGTCTCGAGATTCTTTAGACTCTCCTCTGCATCTGTCCTTACATGCATCT
Organism: Candidatus Solibacter sp.; assembly: GCA_035569515.1. GTDB lineage: Bacteria > Acidobacteriota > Terriglobia > Terriglobales > Acidobacteriaceae > Angelobacter. The sequence continues at coordinate 2,815 of DATMMY010000360.1, forward strand.
TCGCTTTCTCCTGTGGTTCGATATAAACCGCTGGGGCCCCGCCGAGACCGCCTGCATTCAAGTCCCGGTTGATCAATTTCTATGCTTGACAACTTAAGTGGTAATGAGTCTGCCTTGTGCTCCAGTTTTTTCAAAGACGATGTCGACGTTGTCTTTGCTCTTGATGATTGGCGGCGATTGAAATCCATACATGACGATCGGCTGGTCGATAGTTCTGAACCCATGAAGCACACCAGCCGGCACGTAGACTAAGTAACCTTCTTCAATTGCGATCTCCTGGTTCTCCATGCTCACGAAGCCCCCGCCACTAAGGATCAAGATGAATGAGTTCGCCTCCTCGTGGACATGAGGTTCCAGGTGCTGTCCTTTTTCGAGAACTACATACTCGCATCCGAGATTATCAAAAGCCGTCCCTTCCAGAACTCGCGTTATCTTCACGCCCTCCAGCCGCTCGGCCGGCAATTCACTGACATGTTTGACCATCCATTTTGTTTTTTGCTGTTTCATTTTATCTCCTCATCTTTATCGGAATTATTTTCATTGCATTAATCGTGCCGGGCATGCCACTCGCGACTTGGAGAACTCGCTGATTCTGTGCTCAAAACAGGGCATGTCCTCTTGTTCGAGCAGTCCAACGCAGGCCCGAACGCCGCCTTCATGGCGGCTCCCGAATACAGACAATGGGAGCACGGTAATTCCGTGATACAAGAGTTCCTTGAGTAGTTGCGCCGCTGTGAGTCCAGGGAAACCGAAGGTCAGATAAAATCCTCCCTCGCTCTCCTCGTGAATCGGCTCGTAAACCCCATAAAAACCATTGCGCAGAAGAATGTCTCTGACTGCTCTGGCCCGATTGCCATATTCGCCCAGTATCTTTACGAAATCATACTGGCCTTGATTGATAGCTTTTAGGACCCGGGCGATTGCATATTGAGCGGTGTGCGGGGCCCCCGCGGTAAGATTAAAAATCGTGCGCTTAATCGCACGGCCTACGTTTTTGCACCCAAAGAATTCGTCCATCGCTTCGTAATCACGGCCCATCAATGCGGCTGAACTCACGAGCATGCCAATACGCTCACCCGCGTAACTGAACATCTTGGAGGCGCTCAACAAGAGAAAGAAGTTGTCTGTATATTGCGAGATCGAGTTCCACTGGCGAAGCCCGCTACTACGCCCGCCCTTGATCATTCCCAGGTAGGCCGCATCTTCGATGGCTATGACATCGTTCCATTCGCACAGCATTCCTATGTCTCGCAATTCTTCTTCCGACAGCACCATTGAGGTTGGATTGTTTGGACTTGACCAAGATATTGCAGCGAGGTGACCCTCGTTTATATGTGATTGAATGACATCGATAAGCTGCCGGCCACGGCATGCGTATAGATCGACTGCACACGACTCCAGGCCGAGGAGTTGAGTTTGGGCCTTGATTGGAGGATAGCCTGGTTCCAGATGTAAGATCTGTCGTCTTTCCTTATATCGCCGCCCTGAGATCGCCTGTGCAATAAAGGCGGCTTCGGTTGATCCGCAGGTAGGCAGGCACCACTCTGGCTCAAGTTGGATTCCGAGAAATAAATTCAAGAATTCGGCGGTTTCCACCTTCAGTTCCGTGACTCCTTCAGATGGCGGATAGCGCGATACGATTTTGCGGTCTGAAAGTGCCTCCAGATGAGCGTTGATTGCTGCGTCAGGAGGAGGAAGTCCCGGAATCCCGAAGTCCATTCTTAGGTATTGAACATTCAGCTTCTGTTCCAAGATACTGATCTGCTTCCAGAGTTCTTGAATATCAAGCCGTTCAAAGTCGATTCCGGCCTCGGCCAGAGACTTGTCAATTGTTTCCCTGCAGAATTGACCCTTCATAACGACTGTTTCCTTTTGGTGAATGCCGGCACCGGACGTGCCGGCATTCTTTGGCGCCAGATTTCTATGGCTTCATTGCAGCTCTTTGCCAGTTACCAGGAACTCCAGTTGAGTGTTGGTGGTCGTGCCAGTGAAAAAGCCGGCAAAATCCAACTCGGGGACAAGTCCGTTGGACTGATTGTCGGAATGGAAAACCACATCGATCGCAAGCAACTGGCTTTCGCCCGCCTTCGTTTGAGTTGGGCAAAAGTTCAGCTGCCGACTGAAAGTAGCGTTGCCACGGCCATCGGTGACAACTACGTTGGGCACGCCGCCGATGGGAAAGGGGAAAAGACCGCCGGCGCCGCCGAAGATCCCCCACACTGAATAGAGGCGATTCGGAATCAGATTGGTCAATCGAAGCCTTACATCTGCAACCCCATCTTCGCATTCAATCAATGCAGAGCCTTCAGCGCGGGCCCAATCAGCCAAGCGAATCGGACCTGCGGGCTCGGCTTGGCTCGGCTGGGTTTGCTGTGCTGACCTGATCCCAACCGTGGGGACCCTTTGTTTGCCTGCAAGGTCGGCGTTCACAGCAACATCGCGCAACGGCAGATTGACGAGACTGGGGTTTACATCTGAAGCAGTCTTGCCTACCAGCGCTAGAAAATCCGGATCAACAAATGTTGCCAGCAACGCAGACTCTGGAGTTTGCGGAGTAAGAGGAAGAGGATGGCTCCCAGACGGGTTGAACACTCCAACATTCGAAAATCCGGCTGTACCGAATCGTGAACCAAAATCGTTGATCGGCTGGCCAAGAAATCGGTTTGTGCCGGATGCTACATGTGCTCTGATATGTAATGACGCGTCTTTCTCGATGGCTTGACTGGCTGCGACAAGCACCGCGCTAAGAAACATGAGTTGGAAGATCTTTCTTAACCGCATATTCATCCCTTTCTTGTGACCAGCAGTTTGGGTTTTCTGAAGCACTCCGGCGGTCGGCCCGCCAGAGTGCAGATGTGTTATTGGCGACTACACTTTTCTGTCGTCCTTAGTCCCTGTTTTTGGAATCGCAGCTTCCACCGTCTTTATCTCTGTCATGGTCCCTATCGGAACGCACCAGCCGGTGCTCTCCTTCGGTGACTGTAAAGACCGTGTTGGCGCGTACATCGTGGAAGGTCTCAACTCGACCATCGGGCCAGCGTATGGTGAGGTCTTCGGCCACTTTGTCCTGTGCCAGGCCAAAGTGCACGAGACGGCTGGGAGCGGAATAGACGCTGGTGCCTCCGGCAATCGTGCGCCACTGTTTGCCGCCTTTTGATGTTAGAACCAGACGGGCCCCCACTGCGTTGCGGTTGGATTTGCCGGTGCCGATCAGGTTCAGCTCGATCCAATTGTTCCCAGTGCCCTGATTCAGGAATACTTTTGGCGCACCTTTGCCGGCGATGGGCGTTGCTCCAAAGGGGAATGGTTCCACGAACTGCGGTACGTTGACCAGAACAAGATCAAGGTTTCCGTCGTTGTTCAGATCTGCCACGCCCATGCCTCTGGCGTCTAAGTAGTTGCCGTCAGCCCCGAAATTGGCGAGGCCGGCGTCGAAGATGTGTTCGGTGAATGTGCTGCCGTCCCCGTTGCTCAGAAGTAGCGCGCTGGGCCCTGCACCCTGAGGCTCCCTGCCGATGACACCAACTGGAGCCATGTTTTCCGCTAGAAAAATGTCTTCAAATCCATCGTTGTTAAAGTCTGCGAATGCGGTACCCCATGAGAACTTCAAGGTACCAGAGTTTTCAGCAGTTTCTCCCACGTCAGTCCAGGTGCCGTCGCAGTTGTTCCGGAAAAGGGTCGGCCTCGGATTATCCCACGTTGATGGAGGGGGAACATGCAAAGGAGGGAGAGAAGAATCTCTGGTTAGCCGCAGATCACTTATATTAGAAGCATGTAGGTCAAAGCACCCGTCTCGGTTAAAATCGCCGACCGCAAGGCCCATCCAAGCACCAAAAGCATTCAGGGCGCCTGACAATGCAGTGACTTTTGTAAAGGTCCCGTTGCCATTGTTATGGAATACATCAATCGGACCTCTTTCATAGCCCAGGAAAATGTCAATGAAACCGTCATTGTCATAGTCAAAGGCAGCAATCGACCAGGTGTTGAAATCGGGATTTCCGAAACCCGCTTTTTCCGTGATGTCGGTAAAGGTCAGATTGCCATTGTTGTGATAGAGCCGGCTTGCCCGTCCCGGCACAACATTGCGGCCAACATTGGGATCATTTAAGCCAAATCCGACCCAGCGGCCAACAATAATGTCAAGGAAGCCATCGCCATCCACGTCGGCAAAGGCAACGCTCGTATTATTTCCATCCTCATGGATTCCAGCCTTTCCTGCAACCTCGCGGAATGTGCCATTGCAATTGTTAATGTACAGTCTATCGGGCCCATCATCTACTTCTTTTCCGGGAATAATTGAGGTCCCCACTGCGACATAGATATCATCACACCCGTCGTTATTGAGATCGCCAACCGCAACGCCGGACCTTATACCCGTTTGACCCACATCGGCGACACCCGCTTCGGCCGCTACATCCGTAAATGTACCATCGCCGTTGTTTCTATATAGAGCATTTGCCTGCCCTCTGCCACCGACTAGAAAGATATCCATTAATCCGTCGTGGTTGAAATCAATAAATGCCACTCCAGGCATGAAAGAAAAACCCTTGATTTCAGGTGGTGGATTGAAATTGGCCGTGATGTCCTCAAAATGCAGGGCCCTGGGATGCTGAGGGTTAGAACCGGTCCGGCCTCTCTCGTCTGCTGCCCATACGGGAAGAGTGGACACACAAAACGCTCCAATAGCAGCTACGGCCAGTAGAGCGTTCACAATCTTACGAATTCCAGGTTGCTTCATGGTTGTCGTCTCCTTGCAATGTATGACGGCCTGGCGGGCAGTCATCAAATTTTCGTGTCCCCGGTAACTGTACTCAGATCTAAATGGCTACAAGCGCATCTGATGGTTCCTTTAGCACCAGTGATGGGTTACGATCGACCAATGTAGATAAAATCATCCAGTATGCCCCGCGCTCTCCTCTTGCAATTGCATCAACAAGCAAATCATTCGCGTTGTAATTAAACCGGTCGGTGTTAACGCCGAAGAATCGCGGATCATCGCCAATTACTTCTGCTATGTATTTGAGTGGCTCTGGCCCGATCTGTGCCGGGAGATAAAACACCGGCTTCAATAAATCTTCGTTGTCATCGATAGCGCCGGACAGATTCGGGTTGTCGCGAGTAAAGCCTTCTTCCCGCACCATCTTTTCGAGTCGCGTTCCGGGAAATACTCTCAGGCCGGCAGTCACTGAAACCCGCTCTGGATCGATGTTTTTAAGGAAGTCTATGGTTTCCTTTATCGTCTCAGCAGTCTCCCCAGGAGCTCCGAAGAGAATCTCGATAATGTGCCGAAGTCCATATCGCTTTGCCAGCCTCACGGCTTCCTCTATGTGCTTTGGTTTGAAGGTGCGCATTAAGATCCGCAGCATCTTTTCGCTCGCACTATCAGTGCCAAAATTCATGCCCATGCAGCCGGCCTCTTTCATGTGGCTTGCAAGCACTTCAGGGAATGGCGATGGCATTCCGTATGCGTACCACTGGATATGACGGTTCACGCCCCGAGCAATGAGTTCCCGGCAGAAGGCGATGGCATGGTTGACATCCAAGTTGAATTCAGAGTCATTGATGTGGATCGCATAAATGCCTTGCTCCACTAAGCTTTCTATTTCATCGACAATGTCTTTTGGCTCGCGCAGTCTTACCTT
>DATMMY010000361.1:0-17095 GCA_035569515.1 Candidatus Solibacter sp.
GAAAGCGATAAAGAAGTGCAGGAAGACACCAAGAACATAGGTGCCGACGCCTCCGCGGAAAGCCGCCCGCCCAAGCAGGCCGCCGGCAATCGCGAGCGGAACGTTCCATCCAAACAAGATGAAAGCTTGTGTAAGGTCCAAAGCCCCGGCAAGCAGCCCGCCCACTGAGATTGCCAATAGAGCGTTGCCTTTCCGCGATGACCCAGGTACAGAATCTCCAATCATCCGATATCCTCTCTTTTACCTCTGATTTAATCTGCAATCCGCAATGCAGTTGGCCATTATCTTCCAGCACACGGCCCACTTGACGGTTCCACAATTGGTGTATCCCTACACTGGAAAGTGCGCAGGGCTAAACAGCCTGCGGAAAAAGTCTTTTCCGTGCTCGCCATGGACCTGCAGCGGCTAAAGCCCGATTGATTTTAAACACTTTCGGCACGAGTAAACTCTTTCCTTCGGCTCGCTACGCTCACCTCTAGGACAGGCTCTTCGGCTCGCAAGGCTCACCCCGGATTGCATGGGCATGGCAAATATAGTTGCAGGAAACACAGTCCACAAGATGTAGATGTGTCCTACTGCATCCTCAAGGCCAACATAGGTTCTGTTTTCGCGGCCCGGCGGGCCGGAATTACCGCGGCGACGAATGTCGCTGTCGCAATGACCGCTGTCGTAATCGCCAATACCATGGGATCGTGCGGCGTCACTCCAAATAACTGACTGGCCATCACGCGGCCGCCAAAGATGGTGACGGGAATGCCTATTGCGAGGCCGATGCCAACCTGCAGAAATGCGCTGCTCAAGACTAGCCTGAGTACGTTCATACGGTCAGCGCCGAGGGCCATACGAATGCCAATCTCGCTGGTCCGCCGTTCGACCAAATACGCTGTAACTCCGTAGAGCCCGATCGAAGCCAGAATCAACGCCAGGATGCCGAAGAGTGAGGTCAGCTTCACAATCATCGCCTGTTGCGTGAAATTCGTACCCACTTGTGTGGCAAAGCTCTGAAAATCGATTAGCGCCAGATCGGGATTGATCTGCGCGAGCGCCCGGCGCAACTGTTCCTCGAGTCCCAGCACTTCTCCGCTCGTTCTTATTTCAACCGCATCCAGGTATTCGGAGCTATCTTCAAACGCCCGGTAGAGCGGGTCGTCGATATGGGCGCGCTGTCCTGGCGCCAGGAAGTACATGGGACGCATTTTGCTCATTGGTCCCCAATAATTTGTGTCTTCGGTCACGCCTACGATCTCAAAGACGCCGGGATGGTCCCTGCGGTTACTGAAGTGCTTGCCGATGGCTTGGCCATCTTTGAAATACTTCTTTTCAAAGAAGCGATTGACCATAGCGACGGTGCGTGTCGTCGGGGTGTCTTGCTCGTTGAGTGCGCGGCCTGCCAAGACCCTTGTGCCAATAATATCGAAGTACCCAGGGCTCACGCGCACCCACGAAGCACCGTGGCCTTTTGTTCCTGGTGGCAGTGGCGGATCGCCATCGATGAATACAGTCTCGCCCCAGCTATCGCCCTCCATGGGACTGTAGATTGAAAAGCTCGTCTGCTGGATACCTGGAATTGCGCCCAAATTATCGTGAAGCTGGCGGTACAGGGCTTCCAACTGCGCGGGTTTATAGCCTGCCATCTGCGGATTGATATGCAGGATGTAGCGGTTTGTGGTGTCAAAGCCGAAGTTTTGATTCCGAGTATTGTTCAAGCTGCGTATCAACAGGCCAGCTGCGCATAGCAATGCGAGCGAGAGCGCGGCTTGCGTAACTACCAGGGATTTTTGTCCCCAGGCAGCGTTTCGTCCGGTCGAGCGATTGGCGCCGCGCAGTGCTTCAACGGGATTTGTGTTTACGGTCATCCACGCAGGTGCAATTCCGAACAGGATGCCGGTCAAGAGGGAAGCCCCAAAGGCAAAGGCCAACACCGGCAAAGAAGGTGTGGCGTGGATGGGCACATATGCATTTCCGAATGCGAGAGTCAGAATCATGCGCGTGCCGACAAAGGCGATCGCGATTCCGGCAATGCCGCCCATCACCGCCAATACTATGCTCTCTGTCAGGGCCTGACCTACCAACTTGCTTCGTGCAGCGCCCAAGGCCGATCGGACCGAAGTCTGCTGCTTGCGTGTCGTCGCTCGCACCAGCATCAGGTTTGCAAGATTGGCACATGCAATCAACAGCACGAATGCCGAAACCAGCATCAGCAGATGCAGCCCATCTTGATACTCGTTGAGCATCATCTGCACGCCGCTTCCTCCGGGAGAGAAGTGCAGCGTCTGTTTGGGCACCAGAGGTTTCGAGCGTTCTGACACCTTGCTTTCGGGGCTTAGCAGAAACTGCTGCAACTCCACTTGCATCCGCGCTTCCATGGCTTTGACGTTGCCGCCCGGCTTGACACGTCCGATGAGGTAGAGCCAATCCCATGACGGCTCGTTCATGAAAGAAAGGGACGGTTCAAGTCGTGGCTCAGCTGCAAGCGGGATCCAAAAGGCAGGTGGGTTGCTGCGGATCCGGTCGCCAAAGAATCCCGGCGGGGCAATGCCGATGATGGTTACCGGCTGCGAGTTGATGACAAACTCCGCACCCACTACCGAGGGGTCCTTTCCAAACCTCTCCTGCCATGTACGGAAGCTCATGACCGCGACTGTCGGCGCACCTTTGCTGTCGTCCTCGGGGGTGAGCGTGCGGCCCCCGTATGCGGCAATCCCGAATGTCGAGAAATAGTTTCCGGAGACATACTCGCTGCTGAACGTTTCCGATGGCCGGTTGCTGCCGCCGCGCCGTACTCCAATCAAGCGGTTTCCTGCCTGGAACGCAGCCAATTCCGTAAAGCCTGGTGTATGCTCCTTGAAAAGCCTGTACTGTTCAAAAGAGAAGAGAGACCAGTTGTCCTGAAGGACGTCGTTCACGCAGCAAAATTCTACGTTGCCTATGCGCCACAGCTCTTCAGCCTTTGCCACCGGCAGAGACTTCAGCAGCACCGCGTGTACAAGCGTAAAAATTGCAGTTGTGGCGCCGATGCCCAGTGCCAACGTTAGAATCGCCGTGGCTGTAAATCCAGGAGCATTCTTGAACTGCCGCAATGCGTAACGAACATCGTCCAGCAACTGCATAGGTTCTCCTCGGTCGTTAATAATACCCGATTAATACCGGTCCGTTTTCAACACCAGACACAATGTTCATTTATCCGCCAGCTCAAGTGTGGGCTCACGCCCAGCCTGGTTTCAGTTTCGACGGGCTGTAGCTGACAAAGGTGAGCAAAATAAAGCAAGTAGCGCTTCTGTGCCGAGAGTAGATTCGCTCCTGGCGGCACATTGGTTAGGGCGATCAACGTTTAGGGCGATCAACCGTGTCAAGCCTTCAGATACGGGGAAGAGTAGCGATCACTTCTGTCCCATATACGATCGGCGAAACATAGAACAATGGCAAACAATCCACATTGGATAGGGGCAAAATCTTGACACGTCGAACGCCGCGCCTTAAAGCCATTGCGCATGCTTCCAGACGTCGCCGCAGCTCGTCGCTCAGCGTTTCTGCCTGCAACCCATTGTTTGACTCAATATCAAGCCATCTAAGAATACCGCCATGTGCGCCAGGCACTCCGTTCTCTTCAGTTACGTAGATGAGCGCATCAGCATTCCAATCCGAGGCGCAAACCGCGGCCATATGGTCGGGGTCAATCAAATGGTCTTCCCCGCCAGCCCAGGAAGAAAAGTTTGATAGAACGGGTACTCCCTGATTGCTGCAAATGAGCTCCAGCCAACGCGAATCCAGCCGCGCAGCCTCGACTCTGAATCTAGTCTTATCATTTGCAAAGCATTGCTTCCGCAACTGTAGCAGCCCTGCGTCGGTGGCACGCAAGCCCATGCTTGTTACTTTCGCATCAGCCAGCAACGCGACAAGTGCCCTGTTTTCACGCTCTGCCGCTGTGAATCTTGCGCACTCTGCCTGATTCCAATGGTATCCATTACCATTACCATTGCCGCTTTCTTTGGTCTTCGCGTCGGTGGTCTTCGCGTCGGAGAATCGTTCAACACCCGTGCCTTCGCCATGGATCACGGTAAGGGAATGGCCGTCCTGCACGAGGTCCGCAACGGCCCGGGCGAACCTGCGACCGTAGTCCCGATCATCAGCGGTTATCCTGGCAACTCTAACGATGAGCCTCATTTTGCATCTTATGGCTATTGAGTAAGTAATCGCCGATTGAGACCGTTCAAAAGAACCAGATAACCTGCACGACAATGGTGGATTTCAGTGGGCATCTGGAGTGGATCAAAAGTTAGAATTCCCGTGCGCTGGAGCAGTTCCAGAGTTGGTGTAGCCCGCCAGTCCGTTTGCACCGGGGCTGAAGCCCTTTGTGCATGTACACGAACACGGCTTCCTTCGCCTGCCTCAGGACAAGCTCTTCGGCTTGCCTCAGGACAGGCTCTTAAGGGCCGTTCTTCCACCGCTGTTCGGGATAGAGCAACCGTGGAAACGCTTTAGTCCAATTCATAGGCATGCTTATAGTCCGTAATCAGACTTCCGCTTTGATCTTCTTTTCGTAAAATCGAGTTACCTACAGCCAACAGCTCGAGCTCGGTACCCATGAAGCAGTGAAACGCATCCTCCGGTGTAGAGACGATCGGTTCGCCTCGCACGTTGAATGATGTGTTCACCAGAACCGGGCAGCCGGTCAACTCCTTGAATTTGGAGATCAGGAGGTAGTATCTCGGATTAGTCTCCTTATGCACTGTTTGGATCCGGGCAGAGTAGTCCAGGTGTGTAACCGCAGGGATCTCCGACCGCAAGATATTGAGCTTTTCGATACCGAAGAGTCTCTTCTGTTCTTCCGACATAGCTAATTGTTTCGCCTGGACGACATCGGCAACCAAAAGCATGTACGGGCTGTCGACGTCAAGCTGGAACCACTCGGATACATCTTCTCGCAGTACGCTCGGGGCAAAGGGTCGAAATGACTCCCTGTACTTTACTTTCAGGTTCAGTTGCTTCTGCATGGTTGGAGAGCGCGGGTCCGCGATGATAGAACGCCCGCCAAGAGCTCGCGGACCGAACTCCATCCGTCCCTGATGCCAGCCGATGGCCTTGCCATCCGCAAGTGCATGGGCAACGGCGCTAATCAGCTCGTCGTCCGATACGGTGCTGAAGATTGCCCCGACGTTCGCCAATCGTTGCTCGATCTCGCGCTGATTGAATTCGGGTCCGAGAAACGATCCCTTCATGCTGTCGGTTGGCGTTATGTGCCTTGGCTGATTGAGCATCAGGTGGTAGGCACCGAGAGCAGCGCCTACCGCACCGCCCGCATCGCCGGCCGCGGGTTGAATCCAGATGTTATCGAAGATTCCCTCTCTCAAAAGCCTTCCGTTGGCGACGCAGTTAAGCGCTACGCCACCAGCAAGGCAGAAGTTCTTCTGCCTTGTCGACCGTTGGATATCCTTGGCGAGCCTAATGACAACATCTTCGGTAACGGCCTGAATAGAAGCCGCAATATCCATCTCCCGCTGCGTAAGTTGACTCTCTGGATTTCTGGGCGGCCCACCGAAGAGCGCATGGAAGCGATCGTTCGTCATTGTCAGGCCGGTACAGTAGTCAAAGTACCTCATGTCAAGATGGAAGGATCCATCTTCCTTAATGTCGATGAGGTGCTTCTTAATGAGATCAACGTAGCGCGGCTCCCCGTAAGGAGCCAGACCCATGACTTTGTACTCGCCGGAGTTGACTTTGAATCCAGTGTAGTAAGTGAAGGCGGAGTACAGCAGTCCAAGGGAGTGCGGAAAGTGAATCTCTTTCTGAACCGATAGTTGATTGTCACGACCGATGAAAACAGCAGTTGTCGCCCATTCGCCAACCCCGTCCATGGTCAGAACGGCAGCTTGCTGGAACGGCGATGGAAAGAATGCGGATGCAGCGTGGCTCAGATGGTGCTCGGAAAAGCATATGCGCTTAAGCCAGTCGACCTCCCCGCCAAAGCACTTCTTCAGGGCCTCGACGATCACGGTCTTCTGGAAGAGTTTTTCCTTAAGCCAAACCGGAAGCCCTTTTGCAAAACTGCGGAATCCTCTTGGGGGAAACGCGAGATACGTCTCGAATATGCGATCAAACTTTAGAAACGGCTTGTCGTAGAAGACGACGTAGTCAATGTCCGCGGGCCGCAGACCGGTTGAGCTGAGGCAGTACTCCGCAGCTTTCGCGGGAAAATCAGGGTCATGTTTCTTGCGCGTGAACCGCTCCTCCTGAGCAGCGGCGATGATATCGCCGTCTGACACCAGACAGGCGGCAGAGTCGTGATAGAAAGCTGAAAGGCCGAGGATATTCATTGATCAAAACAGAGAGAAGATAAATCTTCGTGCTGAAGCGAGAACCAGATTTCCCGGGGGCTTCGAGGGAGTGAATCAACAAGCCAGTTACGCGCGATCAAAACAGAGAGTAGATAAACGGAGCGATAACCGAGCCCTCAGCTACGATCAGCAAAGTAGCAATGAGAATGATGACCGTGATGACGGGAGTGATCCACAGCTTCTTGCGAACCCGCAAAAAGGCCCAAAGTTCTTTGATGAACGCACTCATAATGCACCTCAAAATTGATTTTTGAACGAATGAGCTGCTGAACCCTGCGGAGCGCGATCGATCCAAAATAGGAACTGACCACACTACGTCTTAAATTATAGCAAAATTTACCCAAGCATGCCCCGCACTGGTACACCGGTTTCTGAAGGATCGGGTCTTATTTCACCTTTAGGCCGATCATGATGAATAAGGCACCGTCAACCCCACCGGTGAGCAGCATTTCGAGTTGGGTGGCCAACCGAGCCAGTTTTGTGCCTTTGCCATGAGGCTCAAACAGTTTTTCGTTCTCCGAAAATGGGGCGGAATCGATCTTCGGAATGCTGAATAAAAACTCAAAGCCGTTGGATTCAAACCAGTCAATTATCTCGTCATAAGAATGTTTGCTCTCTTGAGGATGTTTATATTGGTCCATAAACCAGGCTCGCTTGCGGGTTTCGTTGTAGTTTCGATTGCGCATATGCGCATCCAGCACACGCAGGCGGTTCCCGGATAACCGAAATAGAACTCTTCGCAGATCTGTGGTCAAACGGCCGATTCTGTTGTACAAGCCGATGACGATACAACCACCAGGTTTGACCAAACGGGAAATACTCAGGAAGGCACCTAAGGGGTCGCTGGTGTGGTGCAGAACGCCATTTGAGATGACTATATCAAAGGCACCAGCACGAAACGCAGGTTTGAAAAGGTTCATTTGAACGAATTCGGCATTCTTGATACCAGATTTATCGCGGAAGGCCTTCGCCAGCCGCAGCGAATTCAGGCACAGGTCCGACCCAAAAACCTGGCGGTTCCAATGTATGCCCAGAAAATTCGTGAGCTGGCCAGTGCCACAGCCAACCTCGAGAACCCGGGCCCCCCTGGGGATCTGTTCGTCCAATAGACGGGCAAAAACCCCTCGCCTCGCTTTCTCAATCAGGCTCTGCTTCGAATCGAGGTCATCGTAATTGGGGAATGGATTCTCTTCGTAAAAAGCTTTGACGATGTCCGTCACGTGCTGGGTCTGGCCTTCGTTCGATGCGAGGAGCAAGGGGATGCCGTTATCGACGGGGAAGACAGCCTCGCAAGATAGGCATTGAATGCGCTGGTCTTCCAATGCGAGTTCTTCTTGGCAGGACGGGCAAGCAAAAATCTCCGGATACCTGTTGAGTTGGGGAAAGTCCATCGATCACCTACCTCGTTGTTCTACCGCATCGTTCTACCGCATCGTTCTACCGCATCCGGGGGCATTACCGTGGCGGCACCAGCGGGTTCTCTTGCAAATATCCAAACCTGACTCGGCGCTTACCTGGCGCCCAGTGCGGTGAAATGAGGGCGGCAGGGAAGCAACCGGCCGGCGTTATCAGTGGACTCAATTTGCAACCCAATTCACCGGCAAGAGCTGTCAACCTCTTTGGATATCAGCGCCGCGAATTTCCTTGCTCCGGGGACGGCAAAGTGCGCATAGTCGACAAAATCACTATGCTGAAAATTCGTAACTCCAGGGTCGATATATTTTGCTGGGATCGAAGAGGCGGTATCCCTTAGGATTGAATTGAATCGCTCCACTAAAGGGGGAAAATCGCCTTTTTTAACCAACGGCGCCCAAATATTGGGCCCCGCGGGCCAATCTTTGTTGATTATCTGCCCGATAAAAATGGTCTTCGTGCCTCTTGAGGCATTGATGGCCGCTATGGTCTTTATGTGCTCGATAAAGATAGCTTCCAGGCGTTTATCGCTACCGGAAACCGGCGGTTTTCCAAGAATCTTTGGGACCTTTGGAACGGTGTCAAACCGGTTTTTGACTATTTCATTTGCCAAGAAGACCAACGGAGAATATTTTGCGATAGCAAGATCAGGCTTACGGATGGCCATCGTCAGCACGTGATAGTCCGCGTATGCACTGTCGAGTTTGTCGATGTGGGAATTGATTACGTCGTTCCAGCCCACATAATAGATTGCGCAGGCAGGTTTTTTCCCCACGACGCTTTGGTAAAAGGCAGTCTCTAGCAGGTGCTCCTCTGTGCTATGACCGACTACACCGAAATTCACGACGGTGTATCTATTGTTAAGGTCAGACTGCAAGTTCGCCACCCATGTCTCATCTTGAGTCACACCAACATCGTAGGTGGTTGATCCTCCATAGACAAAAATAAGGTCCTTGCCTAGATCATCCGCCGTTAGTTCTTTGCCTCTCAGTCCCAATGAATTATGAGAAAAATTGAGCTCCTGACCTTGGAGTGCCTCCACATTGATACCCGCGCCTTTGGCTTTCGCTTCTATGCCTCGAAAATCCAGGTGGTTCTGGTATTGGAAGTTCGGCCTTGGAACAAGTTGCAACAAAGGATGGTAAATAAACGCGTAGTCGTCGGGATTAGAGGCCGTAACTCTGTTGCGCGGATAAAGAGCGCTATTCGCGAACGCAAGGCTCAGTTCAATTATGCACCAGCACAGAATCGCGTATGAAAAATTCCTGGCTTTGCTGAACGCCGCGGCGATAAGGAGCAGACAGACGATATAAGAGAAGAAATAGAATCGCTCCGTTCCAATATTCAGGCTGTGAGTGAAGAACAAATATACGCACACGAAGAATACCAGGATGAGCGCACATGTATTTAATAAGAATGGGATTGCCACCTTGAAGTTGAAGGGTTTTTTCAATCCGTAGAATTCCTGTGCTCTAGTCCAATTCATAGGCATTTTTATAGTCCTTTTTGTTGTCTTTTTATCGTCCTTGTCCACAGTCCTCACTCAGACATCCGTTCTGATTGAACGGCGATGGAAAAATACGGATGCATTGGAGCGATCCCCAGTTTTTTGCGAATACGCAGGAAAGCCCCAGAGTTCTTTGATGAACGCCACCCATATGGACCTCAAAACTGATTTCTGAACGAATCAGCTGCTGAATCGAGTGGAGTGCGGTCAATCCAATAGGAATCGACCACACGGCGCTTCAATTGAAGCTCGTCACGGCCAAACAGCCGGGTCAAAATGGAAATCGGAGTCAGAATGCCGAAGAAGATAATGCCCAAAACAATCGGGCTGACAATCTTCCCGATCCGCTCGCCTAAAAGGAACCAAGCCCTATTCAGAGGCGCGAGAGCTCGGGGAACAACGAGTGTGAGCAGGCCAAAGAGGATGCCGGCCGCGAGGTAGGCGGCGCAGGCGATCCAGCTCCGATGTCGAATGATTCCGTAAACCCCTAAGATGGCGAAAACGGCCGTGAGCATAAGCCCGAAGCGCCGTTCAGATGGAAGTTTGGGTGGAGAGAAGATGCTCATTGAATACCCTTTACGTTCAGACGTCCGCCGGCAGTGTCAGCGGTATTACGTGTCCTCAACCACTCGACGCGCTCACGCAACACGCGCACATAGGCGTCGGTAAATGTTATCGCCGACGCCCTAGACAGGTGCGACCAGTCAGGGCAGGGAAGATGTTGCATCGCCGGATAGTCCTCGAAGTGCACACCGAACGATGCGGTATCATTCACTAGCTTGTCCCAGACCTTCACGCGAGGGTAGCGAGTCCGCTCTATGTCGAGGAGCGGTCCGCTCGAGGGTGGGCGGACCCAGACGACCTCGCCGCCACGGGCGCGGATTCGATCGATATCGGACTTGGTATTCGCGCTCACTCGCTCGACCTTGTCCGCCTTCACCACCGGCCCCGCGAAAAAATCCATCCAGACAATTTGCGCTTGTTCGCGCAGGTAGCCGTCCCGCTCGATCCGCTCCCAGAGATAGCTTTGTCGATCGTCATAGGACTCGCTGATCTTCCAGACGTCAATGTAGGGGCCTTCCACGCCTTTGCGTTCCGGCCACTTGTGCCGTTCCAGTAGCTTGAACAAGGTGTAATTGCTGTCGAGAAACGCAAAATACCGGGACAGTGTCTTTTCGATCTGGAGTCCGGCCCGCTGCGACGGCGACTCAGTCTTGATGTACTTGAGGACGACCGGCATGGATCCGGCGTCATCACTGAAATAGGAAAACTCCGCGGTGCCTATCACGAGGAGCCCGGCGAAGTGCTCGTCGGCGGCGAGATCGTGCAATACCGGTTGCGCGTTCGTGCCCATGAGCGCTAGTTGAATCGGACGACGACCGGTGAGTCTCTGCCAGGTGGTGAGATCGGTGTCCAAGAGGATTCGCGAGTCGCCGATGATCACCACCGAGTCTCGTGGGCTGGCGTCGACTTTGCGCCGCTCCACCGTCCAGTCGCCGCGCCCATCGTCGAGGTCGCCCGCGCGCAGTCCCAAATGCCGCATCTCGATTTCCCATGCAAACACCAGGACAAGGGTAGTCGAGGCCACCATGAGGAGTATCCGCAGCCACGGGAGAACCGGGATCGGGCGCTCGAGGCCTCTGGGCGGCGGACTGTTCACCGTGGGGGGACTCTCTTGGAAACTCAGTGCCTGTTCCTCTGTCGCGTCAGAACTGGAAATAGATGAATGCATTGCCTCTCCCTTGCGTGATGATGATTACAAACGCCATGCAGGCCCACGCGGTCGCGACGAGTAGAGGCGGAGCTTGCGTGACCACGTCCTCCAGCGTTCTATCGCGCATGTACCACTGTGCGGAAAGGAGTCCGACGACGCATACTACCGTCTCGAGTATCTTCACGGTCGGCAGCACTGCAGCGGCGTGCGGATGCAGGCCAGCCATGGCGCCCAGCATGGTCATGGCCGCGGGCAAGGTCTTCGCACGGAAGAAAACCCAAGTGACGTTGACCAGAGTGTACGTGACAAGGGCCAGCAGCAGCTTGGAGGCCAGGCTGCTCAAGAGTGTCCATCTGACGGCAGCCTGCTTGAGCCAGCGTTCGGCAGCCAGGTAGGCGCCGTGCAAGCCGCCCCAAACTACGAAGGTCCAATTGGAGCCGTGCCACAAACCGCCCAGCAGCATCGTCGTCATCAGGTTGGTATACGTGCGCGCCTCCCCGTGGCGGTTACCACCGAGAGGTATATAGAGGTAATCACGCAGCCACGTCGACAGCGAGATGTGCCACCGCCGCCAGAAATCCGAGAATCCTATCGCGGCATAAGGCGAGCGGAAGTTGTTCGGAATGTTAAAGCCAAGGCATAGAGCGGCACCGACGGCGGTTGTCGAATATCCTGCGAAGTCGCAAAAGATCTGTCCGGAAAACGCCAGAGTCCCGAGGCACGCATCCAGGGCGCCCACGGGACCCTTGGCGCCGAAGACCGCGTTGGCTACCGGGGCGAAGGCCCCGTCGGCAAAGACCACTTTCTCGAAGAGGCCGAGCGTCATCAGCGCCAAACCCCAGCAGAGTTGGTCGCGCGTTGCGGTTCGCGGGCGCTGGAACTGGGGTACGAGGTCGGCGGTCCGCAAGATAGGGCCGGCGACAAGCTGCGTAAAGAACGCGACGAAGAGCGCAAAGTCGAACAATCTCGGGATCGGCTCCACGCGCCGCCAATAGATGTCGAGCGTGTAAGACAGTGAATGGAAAGTGTAAAACGAGATGCCGACCGGCAACAGGATGTTCCACTCCGGCTGCCGGTAGTGCACACCCATCGCCGTCATGAGCGTGTGCCAATTCTCGAGCACGAAATTGCCGTACTTGAAGAATCCGAGAAAGCCCAGGTTCACTACGAGCGATACGACGAGCCATGCTTTGCGGCGCCCGTCCTTTACCTGAAGGTGTATCTGGCGGGCGACGAGCCAGTCAACGATCGTCGATGCCCAAAGCAGCAGGATAAAAGGCGGGTTCCAGGCCGCATAGAACAGATAGCTGGCCACGAGCAGGTTGAGTTTCTTGACGGACCAGGGGAGCGGCAGACTATGCAGCACCAGCACGATCGCAAAGAAGACGACGAATGTAAGGGAGTTAAAGACCATGCACGCTCACCGGCCCAACGCATAAACGACACTTGCGCCAACTGTCACCAAGGCCAGCAACGCGGACCAAAAGAGAAGAATGCGGTCCTGCCGGCGCGCGCGCGCGAGTGCCTCGGCGTAGGGAATGGTCGTATGCGCGATCATGGTGTATAGCGGGATCCATGCCTGCGGCCACAAGCGATGGATGGCCAAATCCAGGCGCTTGCGCGCGAGAAACCACGGCGAGCGCACCTTTTGCCTGAGTTCGACGAAATTCGTTTTGGACAACTCGCATAAGACATCCGTGTGGGCACGCCTCGCCAACTGATAAGCCTGAAAAGCGGCAGCGCGGTTGCCATGGGATTCGCCAAGCGCCTGCACCAACACCGAGCAGTCCTCGAACGCCGAGTTCATCCCCTGACCATAGAACGGATAGACGGCGTGGCAGGCGTCGCCGACGAGAACCGCCCAGTCACCGAAAGCCCACGGCGCGGTGCGCGTCGTGATCAGACTTGCGGGACTATGCCTCATCCACTGCTCAACGAGCCCCGGAAGCAACGGAACGAGGTCCGGAAAATACTTCGTGAACAAGGCCTCGACGTCTGCCGCCGTTCGCGAGCTTGCGAAACTGTCCTCGCCCTCGAAGGGCAGAAACAATGTCAATGTGTGCGATCCGTCGAGGTTGGGATGCGATACGATCAGGCAGTGGCTACGTGGCCACAAATGCAGAGCCGTCAGCTCGATCATCGAGCCGCCGTCGCGCCCGGCGGGCAGCGTGAGTTCCTTGTATCCCCATTCGAGAAATTCCTGATGATATTCGGCGCGCTCGCCGTGCTGGAGCTCCCGCCGCATGGTCGAAAAGGCGCCGTCCGCGCCGATGACCCACCGTGGGCGCGCTTTTATGCCCTGACCTGCCGTGTCGAATTCGAGCTCCTGCAATTCCTTGTCCGCGCGCACGAGCCGGTGTTCGAAATGCAGCTTTACCGACGGAAACCGCTCGGCCTCTTCCAGCAGCATGCGATTGAGCTCGTTACGGTCGACCGAATGCAGGACCTCAGCGGTATTTTTTCCATATGGTTGGAAGCGCACCGTCCCGTCTAACGAGTGGATGGCACGACCCCGCATGATTACTGCTCGCTGCAGAACGTGGTTCAACAGACCAACCATATGCAGCGCCTGCATGCCACGTTTCGACAGACCTAAGTTGATTGATCTTCCACCGCCTGCGATTTGCGTGCGAGGATCGGAACGGCGTTCGTAAACGTCGACGTCATATCCCCGCTGTGCAAGCGCCAATGCGAGGAGCGAGCCTGCGGGACCACCACCCACGATGGCCACACGTCCATCCTCCGCGTGGCCTCCGATGTTTACGGACTGTTCGAGTGTCATCACCGCGCCCACTAAATGGTTGAACTCTCAGGCAATGCTCAACGCTATGGCCTTCTCGGCGGCGATGAGTCCGTCCATTGCCTCGTTGAACTTGACTTGGCTCAACTCGCCGCCCAGGCGAAAAAGGTAAGAGCGCAGGAACGAGGAGCGCTCTTTGGGCGGATAAGTCTCGCGAATCAGGAAAGGCAGATCGGATTCCACCATGTGGCGGATTGCCAGCATCGGTATGGGGCTGCGCAAGGGCCGGAAGTCAGGATTTCGCAAACCCGGACTCTCATTGGCGGCGTGAAACTCACCCAACATCAAGCCCATCTCGACGAAGTATCTCTTGAGGCTCGCCTGCACCTTGTCGATGGCGGCCGCGCCGTCGGCGCCATTGGCTCCGAGAGAAGGGAAGACCACCAAAAAAGCCTTGTTGATCGCCTCCGGGCCGCTCGTCGGCTCGGTCTCCAGAAAAACATTGCGGTAATCGGTGATGATCGCGGAAATGCGCTCGAAGCTCGGCGTCGTCTCCGCCACTTCCGCCATCCAGATCGTATCGAGTCCCAGGGCGATCGGAACGAAGGGGCACACCGAACCCGGGCGGCCTAACTGAGGATGGGGACGCGCTAGAAACCCGCGGATCCAGTTGAGCACGCATCCCAGCGGCGACGTTGGATCGCAGTTCCGATCGACTTCCGAGATCCGCATCAATTGTGGTGGGGTCGACTGTCGGTCGCCTCCATCACCGCGCGCCAGTCCGCTTGGACGGTCGTGCATCGCTTGCGCACGCCCGTGCGCGTCCTGAATATCCATTTTCTCTTTCTCCTTCTTCTCGCGAGCGCATCGAGGATTCTCGATCTCTCGCGTGATCCGGCCACGCCCTTTTCTTACGGTCGTACTCCCTGCGAGAGTGCACCTAGCCGATCCTCACCATCGGCTATTTCCGCCTGCGGACCGGTCCCGGCCGGAGCGGCCTTCCCGGGCAACGAAAACGCGTCCGCCAATTCATCGATCTGTCGAATCGCCGGCACGCTGTAGGCAGTGATGGCTATCAACGTCATCAATGTCCCCAATGTGATGAACATCAGTCCAAGGCCGCGACCCGGCCCGACACCGATGATCAAGCCCACCGATCCGGCCAGCGGGCCACCTCTGCCGAGCAGCGGCTCGAATACGTGCTCGGAGAGTGGGCCGGCGAGGCAGAAACCGAGTACCGTTGCCGTGTTGATCAGGACTCGCTGGATTGCGAAGCAGCGGCCTTGCAAGCCGGCCGGCACCTTGGCCTGCCAGAGCGAATTGTTCGAGGCAGAGATGACCGGTATCATCAGGAATAGAACGAAGCCGGCGACGGCAACCGGCGTAAACGAAGGCCATAGGCCGTGCGCGGCCAGGCAAACACCGGCCAACGACCAAAAAACCAGTACGCCGTGTATCCGCTTTCGCGGACCACCCCACGCCGTGATCGCAATGCCACCCAGCAACAACCCGCTGCCGCTGATCGCGTATTGCACGCCGACCCGCGCGGGGTCGGAGAACGACAACAGCAATGGAGCGATCACGACACCGGCAATGGAAAACAGGAAATTGTTCGAGCCGTAGATGGCCAGCAATCCCATGAGACCGGGCCTCTCATGCACATAGCGCCAACCGATCATGGCTTCGCGCAGGAGACCCCCGCGATTCTGCCTGGCAGCGGCGACCGGCTGCGGTATGGATGCCGCCACCAGCGTTCCCACTCCAACCACAAAACTCAGCGCATCAAGTATCACAATCCCACGCAGGCTGATCGAGCTGACCAACGCGCCGGCCAGCAGCGGCCCCATGATCTCCGCGATGGCGTTTCCGGTCTGCGCCAATCCGTTAACTCTTGGCAGCTGGTCTCGCGTCGCCAGGAGAGGAATGCTCGCCGCAAAAGCCGGTGTGCGGAATGCATTACACACCGACCCAGCGCCCACCGCGAGATAGATGTGCCAAATTGTTAAATGACCGGTAGCCCCCAGGCCGGCGAGCACGAGCATCGTGGCGGCGGAGAGCAAGTCACAGGCGATCATGGTCCGCCGGCGGTCCCAGCGGTCCACGAGAGCACCGGCAACTGTCGAGACGACGAGCGACGGTATGGTCATGGCCACGAAGGTCATGGCGAAGCGCGTCGTCGAGCCGGTGGTGCGCAGTACCCAGATACCCAGCGCGAAGGTTGACAGCCGCGACCCTACGGACGAGACCAACTGGCCGGCCCAGATCAGCAGGAAATTGCGTAACCCTGCCACCTGGTTCAAGGGCATACTTTGAGATCCATTGCAGCGGCTAAAGACTCTGCCAATCGCTGGCCCAGCACTGTGATATGAGGAGGCTTCATCATAGACCCATGGCTTCCCGTCACGGCCCGCGTATAGATCAGGTGTGCAGGTACGCAACGCTCCCATCCCAGCGACGCAGTCGGTACCGGCGATCCCGGAAGCCGCTCGCCGGCTACAAAGAGATGCACAGGAATGCCGATTGGCCGTGGACGATAAGCCGCCATCACCCGTCCATGGAGCTCCAAGTTACGGCATAGCACACGTGCCTCATGCGCGGAGAGTTGCTCGAGATTCTCCGGCAGCACTTGCAAGGCGCGATAGCGATTGAACAATTCATCGAAGTCGAGATTGGAATCGGGTACATCGAATGCTGCCGGCACGGAGCGTCCATGCGATCTCTCCGCTCTCTGCGCCTCGCACAGCTCCATCAACATCGTTTCGGGAGTTCTATCGTTATTGTCCCTAATACCATTGACATCCGGATGAAACGCGTCCAGCAAACCCAGAAATTCCAGCGCGTGTCCGTGATCCAGCAGCACCTGCGCGATTTCATATGCTAGAACGCCTCCGAAAGACCAGCCCGCCAGCCGATACGGCCCTGCCGGCTGTACTTGCTGAAGCAAGTTGACCATGCGCTCCGCCATCGCGCGCATGGTGTGTAGCCGCGGCTCACTTGGCGGGACGCTCGGCAGCCCATATACCGGCAATTCCCTGGGCAGATACTGCGCCAGCGCGGAAAAATACAACCCGTCGCCATAGCCGTCATGCACCAAAAAGAGCGGCGTTTGTATTCCTTCTTGGATCCGTTGCGCGCCGCGGCGTGGAGCGCTCGCGGACGTGTTGCGTAAAGATGCCGCAAATGACTCGATCGTCGGATGATTGAAGAGTTCGGTGACGGTTGTCTCGATGCCGAGTTGCCGGAGCAAGCTCATCACCTTGACGACCAGCAGCGAATGCCCCCCTATTTCAAAGAAGTTGTCGTTTCGGCCGACTCGCTCGAGCTTGAGGACCTCTGCCCAAATCCGCGCCACAGTGGTCTCCACCTCGCCCACCGGCGCCGCATAC
>DATMMY010000362.1:0-6664 GCA_035569515.1 Candidatus Solibacter sp.
CTCAATTCGCTTTTGCAACTGAGACCCCGCGTTCACTTTCCAGGCGCCCCGGCCTTCTATGCGGCTTTCTTGGCCCTGCCTTGGGAAAGCTTCGCCGCAAGCACATCTACTTTCTCGATCGAGGGCGGCTGTGCAAAGAGATCAACCTTCTCCTTCAGTCCGGCAGCCACCTTTCCCGAAAGGTGCGCCTCCCTTCCCGCTTCGTCGGGAAAAGCATCAAAGATGCCGAACGTCGAAGGTCCAAGGCGAATCCCAAACCAGCTAATCGTGGCTGGCTCTTGTTGAACAAGCGAGAGACCTCCGCGAAGAAAATTTTCTATGTCCCTCTCTTTACCGGGTTTCGCTTCCAAACGAATCCACAGCGCCAGCTTAACCGTGTCAGCCATGTCCTATCTCCTTTTCTGGTTATTGAAGGCGTCGACGCCTCGCATCGGCACGCGCGTCGACCTTCCTATTCGTTCCGAGTTGCCCCGTGCCTAAGCTGCGGCTCGCGCAGATGGGCGCAAGACAACCTTCGTCCATCCATTGTCACGCGCGTCGAAGTGCTTGTACGCGTTCGGCGCTTCGTCCAGTGGCAGCTTGTGAGAAACGATGAATGATGGTTTCGCCCTGCCAGTATGAATTAGGTTGCGCAAGTAGCGGTTGTACGCCTTGACGTTGGCTTGGCCGGTTCCGATCTTCTGGCCTTTGAACCAGAACAGGCCCATGTCGAACGCAATCTCTCCCTGTTTCGCCAGCTTGTCGGCAGCTCCGGGATCCTGGGGCAGGAAAATACCTACGACACCAATTCCTCCGGTGAAGCGCACCGATTTCACAAGATCGTTCATGGTCATGTTCGGGTGTTCTTGACCTGCGGGATCGTGGCATTGATAGCCGACGCACTCGCAGCCTCTATCAGCGCCATTGCCTCCAGTGTGTTGAAGAACCTGATCGACAGGTGGACCTTGGGAGTCATCAATGGGAACAGCGCCAATCTTTTCTGCGAGCGCGAGCCGATCCGGGTGACGGTCAACAACCATGACTTTGCTCGCGCCTTTGATCATCGCGGAGTGCGCTGCCATCAATCCGACTGGACCGGCTCCATAGATCACTATGGATTCACCGGGCCGCAACCCGGAGAGTTCCGTGCAGTGCCATCCGGTGGGAAAGATGTCAGACAGCATCACGTAATCCGTCTCTTTTTCCTGTACGTCCGGCGGAAGTCGCAGACAGTTGAAGTCTCCATAAGGAACGCGCAGGTACTCCGCCTGTCCACCGCTGAACGGGCCCATGCCGGCAAAGCCATAAGCTGCCCCAGCCATCCCGGGATTGACCGTAAGGCAGAAGGCCGTTAGTCCGGCTTCGCAGTTCTTGCAGAAGCCGCATCCGATGTTGAAGGGCATGCAGACCCAATCACCGGCCTTTATTCTGGCGACCGCTTTTCCCACTTCACTCACTTGGCCTAGATTCTCGTGCCCGAGTACCCGGCCCGTTTCCATGTCGGTTCGGCCTTCGTACATGTGCAAATCAGAGCCGCAGATGTTGGTGCTTGTGATCCTCACCAACACGTCGGTTGGGTGCTCAATCTTTGCGTCAGGAACGTTCTTCACGGCGACCTTGCGAGCGCCGTCGTAGACGAGTGCTTTCATGATTCATTCCTCTCTTTCTAACGTTGAAATTCGAAATTGTTGGGAAAACTGGCCTAAGACGAACCTGAGAGAATGGGAGACGAGGGTTGCGCTTATGCGCACCCGCTGGGAGACGTTGAGATTCACGGAAGAACGGAAGACATCCCATGGCTCTCTTCGGGGTTACAGCGAATTCGGAAGGCCAGAGATAACGCGCCCTTCCGATGTGACTAGCTGGCCTAGACGTTACAAGTGTCAACTAAAAGTGGGGGTGTGGCCAATTTCAACAGCGACAGAGGAGAACTCACACCTTTTCTTTTCCGCCGGTAATCAAGATAGTTGATTCTCCCGGTGACCTAGAGGTTGGCCGCACCGCGACCTGTGGAAATCAGCGTTTTGCTGCGCGGAAAAACTCCTAAGCACATTTCAGCATAGCTGGAATATCACGGGGGCAAAGGGTAGAGCTGCGGCTTCTTCTGAAAAGGCTCCGGTGCTCTGACCGCTGGAAGATGCTTCTTTCGTCGAAACTCGTGGAGACTGTGAATAGGCGGGATCAATCGAGCAGGCAAAGCTGCCCTGAGCCTGTCAAAGTAGCCGAACAGAATAGGACAAGCCGGAAAGGCCTGGGTAACAAAAAGAAAGGGGCCTTTTCCTTGCGCCGTAGGCCTGCGCGCAGCGAATGTGGAACGCACTAGGAGAAGTGGGGAGTCAAACTTCCCGGTTACCAGATTACCCAATTATCAAATTCTTCCTCACTCGGTCTGCTGGGTAATATTCAGCAATACACCCACACTGGCCAGCATCACGAACAGCGATGACCCGCCATAGGAAATAAACGGCAGCGGAATTCCCTTGGTGGGGAGCAGGGCCAGCACCACGCTCATGTTGAAGAAGGCCTGAACCACGATCATGGTGGTAATACCGGCGGCCAGGAATCGTCCGAAGGGATCGCGGGTGCGCAGGGCGGCGCGGAATCCCCGATAAGCAAAGATAAAGAACAATATGGCAATGAAGACTGCGCCAATCAGGCCCAGCTCTTCCGCAGCTACTGCGTAAATAAAATCCGTATGCGGCTCCGGCAGATAGAAGAGCTTCTGCTTCCCCTCCATGAGCCCCATGCCGGTTAGCCCACCCGTTCCTACGGCAATGAGCGACTGGATAACATGAAATCCACGGCCTTGCGGATCGGCATAAGGGTTAAGGAAAGCCAGCATCCGGTCACGGCGCCAGCCGACATGAAACAAAAGATAGTACAGGACCGGCAGGATCGGTATAAGCGCGTAGCCGAAATATCTGAGCCTCATGCCTGCCAGGTAGAGAATGGTGCCGGTGATCGCCAGGCAAACCACGGCTGTGCCCAGGTCCGGTTGCCTGACAATCAGTATGGCAAACAAGACAGCAGGAACCACCGCCGGCAGAAGCGTGTGCCGCCAGTCATCAATGGACTTGATACGGCTCTCCAGGAAGAACGCAAGAAAAAGAATCAGCGTAGGCTTGGCCAACTCCGACGGCTGAAATGACATGGCCCCCAGTCTCACCCAGCGGTGAGTGTTATGAGAGCGGTCCAGAAAGAACACCGCTACCAGCAATAAGGTAGTCAGACCGAGCAGGGTAAAGACGATGGCCGGGTGCTTCCAGCGCCGGTAATCAAAATTCATGATTCCCGCCATCGCACCCAGTCCGGCGGCGGCCCAGCCCAACTGGCGAAGCAGGAAATGATAGGGAGAGCCAAAGCGGTCTCCCGCCATGACCGCTGACGCGCTAAAGACCATCACTACGCCAATCACCACCAACAGCAGAGTCGACCCGAACAACCACTTATCAATGCCGACCCGCTTGGCCACTACCGTCTATCTCCCAGCGCGACTGGCTGTTTGGCTTTTACCGCAAGCGCAGCGACCAGATCTTTAAAAACCCGGCCTCGCTGCTCGTAGTTTTCAAACTGATCAAAGCTGGCGCAAGCCGGGGCCAGCAATACGACATCGCCGGAAACGGCCGAATCAAAAGCCTGGTTGACAGCGCGCTCCAGCGTGTTCGAGTAAACAATTGGCGTGGCGCCCTGGATCTGTGCCCCGATTTTTTCCGCCGCAGCGCCGATCAGGTACGCCCGCTTGGTTCGCTCCCGCAAGAGAGAGTTGAGCAAGGTGTAGTCGCTGCCTTTGTCTTTGCCGCCAAGAATTATGTGGATGTTTCCGGGGAACGATTCCAATGCTTTGATCGTGGCATCAACGTTGGTGGCCTTGGAATCATTGTAGAAAGCGACGCCGTGGATATTAGCTGCCAGTTCCAGCCGGTGCTCCACGCCCTGGAACTCCGCAACTGCTTTGCGGACTTGCTGGGCCTCGCATCCGGAGACCATGCCAATGCAAACCGCTGCCAGCACGTTCTCGAGGTTGTGCGTCCCTTTCAGATGAATGTCACTCAAGGGCAGCACCGCTGTCTCTTGTCCATTCGCGCGGAAGATGATCTTGTCATTGACGACCGATGTACCGTTCTCTACCGGCTGCTTGCGGCTGAACCAATAAAGTGCGCCCTTGACCTTGCCCTTCAATCCCACACACGTGGGATCATCGGCATTCAAAAGCCCGAAATCGCCAGGCTGCTGGTTCTCAAAGATTCGCGCCTTGGCATTGACATACGCCTGAAACGTCCGATGGCGGTCCAGGTGGTCGGGCGTGATGTTCAGGATGGCGGCAATATGGGGCCTGAATTGTTGAATGGTTTCCAGTTGGAAGCTGGAGATTTCCAAAACATCAAAACTATCGGCGCTGGATTGCGCTGCCAGAGAGATCACAGGCGTTCCGATATTGCCGCCCACCAAAGTCTTTTTCCCGCTCTTGGCCAGAATCTCTCCCGCCAGCGTGGTGGTGGTGGTCTTTCCATTGGAGCCGGAAATAGCGATGATCTTGCCCTTGAGAAAGCGGCAAGCCAGTTCAACTTCGCCGATCACCGGGATCCCAAGGCTGCGCGCCTGCTGGAGCTGCGGCTGGTCGGAAGGGACGCCGGGGCTGACCACAATCAGGTCCTGGTCGCGGAAAGTGCGTTCGCCGTGGCGGCCCGTCTCAATGGAGATACCACGATCCAGCAAGAGCGAGATTTCGTTCTGTAATTGGGCTTCAGTTTTGGTATCGGAAACAATGACCCGCGCGCCCTGTTCCTGAAGAAAAGTTGCAGCCGCAACTCCGGAACGTCCCAGGCCCACCACCAGCACCCGCTTGTTCTTCAGCTCCATCGTCAACCTCATTGTGCCATGAATAGGCCATCTTTTAGCGTAACTTCAGCGTGGTAAGTGCAAAGAGTGCAAACACCAGCGCGGCAATCCAGAACCGGATGATGATCTTGGATTCCGACCAGCCCACCAGCTCAAAGTGGTGATGCAGAGGGGCCATCTTAAAGATACGCTTCTTGCGCAACTTATAGGAGCCTACCTGAAGAATGACCGAGAGCGCTTCAATCACAAAGACGCCGCCAATGAAGGGTAGCAGCAACTCTTGCTTGATGATGACCGCCACCGTGCCAATGGCTCCGCCCAGCGCCAGCGAGCCAACGTCCCCCATGAAAATCTCGGCGGGATGGGCGTTATACCAGAGAAATCCGATGCTGGCGCCAACCATGGCCCCGCAGAAGATGGTCAACTCCGCCACCTGGGGCATCTTTTGCAGTTCCAGATACTCGGCAAAAGCCGCATGCCCGCTCAGATAGGTCAATACGGTCAGGCCCCCCGCAGCAATCACGGTACAGCCAATGGCCAGCCCGTCCAGGCCGTCTGTGAGGTTCACCGCGTTCGTGGAACCGACCAGTACCACCATCACAAACAGCACGAATGGCGCAAACGCCAGGGGCCATAGGTGCGGATTGTGGCGGAAGGCCTCGATTACAAGATCCGGACGGAACGTCTTGATGAAAGGCACCATCAAATGGGTTGAGTACTGGTTGGTTGCCGTCAGGGTCATCAGAACAATGCCGACGATCCCGGCCACCGCAAACTGGAGCAGAAGCTTCATGCGGGCGGTCAACCCCAGGTTCCTCTTGTGGATGACTTTCAAGTAGTCGTCAGCAAAACCGATAGCGCCAAACCCAATGGTTGAAAACATCACGAGCCAGATGAACCGGTTGGAAAGATCGGCCCAAAGCACTGTCGGAACCAGGATGGCAATCGTGATGAGCACTCCGCCCATGGTGGGCGTACCGGCCTTTTTCTGGTGGGCTTTAGGCCCTTCCTCGCGGATGTATTGGCCGATTTGAAATTCGCGAAGCTGCCGGATGATGGCCGGCCCGATAATGAGGGCCATAAACATGGCCGTTAAACTGGCAAAGGCCGTGCGGAAAGTTACATAGCGAAAAATGCGAAAAGGCGGAAAATGTACGAACAGACGTTGGTAGAGAAGCCAGTAGAGCAATAGTCCTCCGCAAATTGATTTAGAGCCTTCTTAAGTTGGTTGAACGAGGATTTGATCAAGACACAGCTTGTCCTCGAGGTGAGCTGGCGATCCGAAGGAAAGTTACTCGCACCGCAAGCCGCTGGAGCTGGGCCTAATCCTCGTTGTCATATCTGATGCGTATATACGACGCTGTTCAGACAACTGTGGAATTGCTCTACCGCCGGATCTTAGAACGGCTACATCCGTGGAACTGCTACATCCAATTTATAAACCAAAATTCCGGTGCTTGTCGCGTTCAGCTTTTATCCCGTAACTTTTTCTGTACGATGTCCAGGGCCCGCTCCAGTTTTACGCCACGCGAGGCCTTAAGCAGGACTGCATCTCCCACGCGCAGTTCTTTTGCCAGCCATTCGCCCGCTTCTTCCGCCGTCTCTACAAACCGGGCCAACACCCCGGAGGTGGATGCTCCCTCCACCAGCGCTTTGGCCAGACCTCGGACGCCTATGACCAGGTCGATCTTCTTCTCCGCAGCGTGGCGGCCGCACTCCGCATGAAGGGACGCAGCGGAAGATCCAAGCTCCAGCATCTCCCCGGCAATCAGAATACGACGTTGGGCGCTCATGCTTGCCAGGGTATCAATCATGGCGTTCAAGGCCCTTGGGTTGGAATTGTAGC
>DATMMY010000363.1:0-5044 GCA_035569515.1 Candidatus Solibacter sp.
TGGTGCCAATTCTCTGGATTCCCGGGATCTCGTATTGCCCGATCATGGGTTTGACTTTCATGCGAGATCAATCCCTCGCCGCCTGGCCTGGCGCTTCAGAATTGTTTGCAGCCTCCCTGCAAGCTCTTCCTCTTCTAACCAAAGAATCTCTCCTGAATCGGTTTGCTCCGCTCCCTTTGAAGCGCTCAGCGCATGGCTGCTTCCCGCCAGACGACCCTCAAGGGTGTTCAGCGTTTCAGCTAAACGGTCTAAAGCGCTGACGAAGTTCTGCTCCTGAGCGGCGTCCGGCTGTGATCCGGAAACGGTGCGGCTAAGAGCCTTAGCGGCTGGAGTCATCACAGCTTCAAGAGCCGCACTTGCCAGCACATCGAGAGCGGCTGTTTCTCTCTCCCGCTGGGTTTCCATGGGCCGATCACGAGTTTCGGAATTCGCCAACCTGAAGCCTGCATGAGAAGCTGACTCAGTTGAGAACTTTTGTTCACCTCCACCTACCAGCATTTCCCCAGAGGAATTCGAGACCCAATCATCGAGGCGACGCGAAGACTTCTTTCTCAGCGTCTCGTACATCGTGGCAAACGCCTCAGGCCTCGCGACGATTGCTGGATGCGGTTGCTCGGCTTTCGCTGTGAACCTGATCCCTTCGACTGACTTACCCTGCGCGGCTAAGCCTTCAGTGTCTTCAATCTTCGCCAGCACACTCGATAGCGTGATTGAATCCAAGGGTCCCCCGCTCTGCCTGACGGCAGGAACTGAAACTTTGCCGTTCGCCGATGCCGCAAGCGTTTGCAGGTCCGCGGACGCGATCCAGTTGCCATTTGATGCTGGCCTTTTTGGCGCGCCTGAGTTCTTGCTCGCCTGGGGGAGATCTTCGATCGGAGAGACACAGCCAAGGGAATCCGCGATCGACGAGGTTTTTCCGGGAGTCATTTTTTCGAAAGTCGTTTTTCCAAAAATCGTCGGATCGGCGGACCTATTCGTAGAGACAATCTTTAACTCCGGCACTGTGAATGCCGAATGGCTTAATGGGTCTTGCAGCGGAGAGACATTGACTCCAGGTAGAAGAGGACCGTGATCCGCGAAGCACCGGAGGGCTGCGCCGGTGGTCTCAATGTCCTGCATCCATTCCCTCACGCCGAAGCAGCAGCCATGGATCCACTCAACCATCTGACCACCGTTGATCATGATCCGTTAGCCTCCTGCCCCTTTTGCCGAATCAGTTCCAGGTAAAGCAGCACTTGGCCCAGGGTCAACTCCCCGACCTGCTGAGGAGACCAGCCGAACTCACGGGCCAGCAGGAAACAAGCCTTGGCCATAGGAGCCTGCACGGCGTCCGCCAGCCCCGGCTTGTCAACTTTCAAACCGCTGATCCGGTTGAGCTCTTCCAGCAAGAACCGCGCTACGCCCGTGGGCAAAGCATGGACCTGGTCCAGAGAGAGTGCCGGCTCCACCATCCCCTGCCGCAACATGAGCACCGAGAGAAGCGCCTCGCTATCCCTGGCCGCTCGCGTTGCGAGCTGCACATCGTGCACCGTAAGAGGGCGGAGACGCACACTGTGCCGTTCGCCTGCGCCTTCCCCGAGCAGCGTGGCGGGAATCTCGATATCGTGCTGAATCGAACTGCCGGCCAGCAGTTCATCGGCTGTGAGATATCCCACGTCAGCCTTCCTTGTCTTCCACGCTGATCCAGAGCGCTTTGAAATCGACTTTTTCCATCACAAAGTCGTTCTCCGGAACCGAATAGCTCCAGTTTTCGATCTTGACGCCATGCACCGTGACCGCCGAAAAGACTCCGGGGTGAGCCGGGTTTTCGAGGCGCAGATCTAGATTGAATGTTGGCGCTACGAACGCTCCAGCAGGCCTCTTGGTGGCGGCGTCACCCAACAACAGCTTGAGCAGAGCGCCATTGATAAAGGCGCGCTCCATGCTGCCGCTGACGTTTACATTGCCCGCACGCAGCTCGGTCGGATAACGCTGGCCCAATTCGTGAAAAGGCTTCAGGTCGCTGGAAACATGGACCTCCACGTTCGTGGCGCGGCCAATTGTTGTGAGTTTGTACGCGTCGCTTACCGCTTTGGCGGCATCGCCTTCCGGCCCTGAATCCACGGCCAGGGCGATAGAGCCATCGGATCCGCGAAATACATTGGTGTTTGCCATTCTTGTCTCCCTTTACGACAGATTCATGATCACCTTGATGTAGTCAATGCTGAAGGTCGGCTTGAGCAACATTGTTACCAGGCAGACACCAGCGATTTCTTGCGCGCGCGTGGCGGTTACGTCGAGGGTAAAATCCTCCAGCGCCTCGTTCAGCACCATGTCAGACAGGAAGCCGTTGAGAGTGGCCTTCAGCGCTCCGCGCACACGAGCATTGTTGAGACGGCCTATGTAAGGCTGCGAGCCATCGCGCGTGCCTTGCTTGGCAAAGTCCACAATGCGCCGCACGGAGATCTGACGGAATGCTCCGCCGTCGGTGGTGATACCCTTCACAACGCGAATGCCATTCTTGCGTTCCAACGCCAGCACATGGCTGTTGATGAGCAGCTTTAGTTCACCGTCGTTGTAGGATTTCGTCAGCCCTGACACACTCAACGCTTTGTTGGTGGGGCTCTCCTGAACCGCCAGCGAAGCGATCAATCCTGCGACGGCCGCCGCGGTGTAAGCGGGTGGCAGCGATACATCTGTGCCCAGGCTTATGTCTTGCGTCCTGATGCCGGGCGCCACCAGCACGAAGCGTCCAGTGCCGACTCCGCCGGCATTCGCCGCCACCGTAGGCGTATCGTCGGCATCGGCCCCGCAGATGGCAATCCGGTCCCGGCCGCTGCCCTCCGTAGTGTCCAAATGCGTTGCGAGCGTGGCCGCTCCACTGCTGAATTTCTGCCCCGCCAGAACCACAAGGTTGACGGTCTGATCATTGAGCACCGACAAAGCGGAGGAGTAGTCGCTACTCGACGCGTTCTCTCCATTGGCTCCGCCTGTCAGAGGCAGCGGCTGCGGCATAGTGTCCGGTACCCGCGCATCGGCGCCCAGGGCAATGGCTGCAGTCACCAGCGCCGAACCGGCATTGATATCACGCGCGATGTTCGTGGCATCCACCTCGGTATAGACTTCCTTCACGTTTTTGTAGACCAGCACGATGTCGCGACTCACGGCCTGATCGACAAAGTAGGAGGCAACAATCTGGTCTCCGTTCGCGGGTTGGTCCGCAGGATCGAAGGTGAGCGCTCCAGTGCCTGGATCCACATGCACAGTACCCGGACTGGCGGCGCCAGTAGGCGAAAGACCCAGCCGGATGGTCTGGCCCGTCGTTCCCTTGATGACCCGGACCGTGTTCTGGGGCGAAGCTACAATGTGCGCATGGAGCGGCTGCAGCGGCGCACCCGTAACATTTTGCTTCCGTTGCGCCACAAACGCGTTGGCTGAGGCCGGAGCTACCTGCACGGTGATGTCATGACCCCAAGTGCCCGGCGTGATCGCCGAAAGCGTTACCACGGGTCCGGTGCCGTCGATCAGAGGCCGGCTGGATGCCACTCCTCCGTTGGCCGCGCAACGCACGGCATATACCGTGGAGCCTCCGTTGCCGAACACCTGTTGCAGAGCGCGTACCAGCGTCAGTTCGTTGTTGGTACCACCAGCCCACGCATCGTAGCTCCCAAAGATTTGCTGGGCGTCGGCAAAGCTGGAAAGAATGGTGGGCGGTCCACCCACCGGCCCCTTGCTGGCCGTGCCCACAACTCCTACGTTGCCCGTTGCGATCCCCGTTACGCCGATGAGTCCTTCCGCGCGAACTTCGATATAAGTACCTGGAATGATCATCTCTGTAATTGCTTCCGACATTCACGCCTCCCTATTTCACAATCAGTTTTTCATTCAGCTGCCCGTTGATTCCTACGTCGATTTCCTTGATAACGCCACCCGGCCCGGTTGTCAGAGTGGCAATGTCTTCGTGCAGAACTGAGAACTCCAAAGTCCGATGTATCGCGGCGCTCAAGTCGCCCAGCGACACAGCTTCCGCGGAGCGCAAGGTCTCGGTTTCGAACCGCACGAATCCGCTGGTAAACAGCGTGGCTCCAGAACCGGCCAACAATGTGAGTACCGCGTCGGCAATTTGAGTCATGCCCGTGGCGCCGGCAGTCCATATCTCGAGCCGCAGCAGGCCGGAAGCACGCGTACCGGTGGTCGTGATCCACTGGGCGCCATCAAAGACCAGCCCCACAGCCCCGCCAATGCCGATCCCACTTTCCTTGACCCGTTCCAACGAGACAGCTATCCGGGGCAGGTCCGTTGCGCCGCCGGGGCCCGACTGCCCAATGCGATTGGGGTCGATGACTCCTGCAGGCAGAGCGCCCAGAATTGTGATAAAGCTCCGGATTGCCGTATTTGCCGACAAATCTTACTTCCCTTCATCCGCGGTCTTTACAACGCGTACCTGCACAACGCCATCACCCTTGCAGGCTCAAATCTCGCCCGCCTCGCCTCTCTGAGCGAGAAATTTGAGGATTTCCGGCATGCTCTTCTTATTAAGGCCATATAGCCGGAATTGCTCCATGCTTCCCCTGGTCACCAACCAGTTTCGCCGCACAAGCTCATCGAGAACCTCTTGCACCTGCTCCTGCGAGTAAGAAGAGCCTGCTGGCAGCCACCATTGAACAATGCCTTCCGAGGTATCCATGGCACCTGTATGTTCGAGCAAATACAGAAGCACTTCCCCCATGAATTTGTTGCGCTCCCGTTCTGGCGAGCTCTTTGACAATTGCGCGTCCAGTCTTGCTGGAAGGAGAGTGCATTTGCCGTGCCAAAGATCAGAGACTGTGATGGTCTTGAAAACACAGCGTGTGGGAACAGCAAGTGAAATCCGCTGGGGCGCGCCAGCCCTATTTAAGAGTGGGGCATCCGCGCGGCAATGGGTATTAGACTGCGCAGCAGCTCTGCGGCCTGGAAACCCCAGAACTGGGGCAAATGAGCCGCAGCAAATTGAAGTGCAGATTGCCAAAATTGCCATAACTGCCAGAATTGCCAGAATTACCGCCAGGCTGAGGAGAAAGACTAG
>DATMMY010000364.1:0-5771 GCA_035569515.1 Candidatus Solibacter sp.
TCCCGATCTTTATCTCAGCGTGCTGGATGCGGGAACCGCCGATTTCAAAGATTCCGCCCGCGAGTTCCTTGACCGGGCCGATGCCTTGATCCTGCACAACACAGATGAATGTCCACAGTGGAATTCGGTCTCGCTCAAGCCGGTCGCAGGACGGCCATTCTTTTTGATCGAGCCGCCTCCTTATGTGACCCCGGAGATCGTCTCGTTCGTCCGGCAGAGGCTAAGTGTCCACCACTGATTTCCACTGAAAACGCGATCAGGAAGGTTGTGTTGGTCTGCGAAGACTCAGGTGCGTTATCGGCGTTGATCGACGCAATCAGCGGCAAGAGCAGGTTGCTCCTGGTTGGCTGAGTGCTGAATGCTACAAGCCGCGTCGGCAGCCCATGCGGAAAAAAGCAAATAGCAAATGGCAAGGAGATGGTTTCGTGGGTGGATCCCGTGCAGTGTCACGTAGGGCAAGAGGTGTCTGTGGTTTTTGGTTTTACCAGTAGCCAGTAGCGCGGTTTGGCTGATTGCTGAGTGCTGACTGCTATTTCGGCCCCGTCATGGGTGGCATGGGCTGTTCACGACGGCCTTCGCTACGGGTCTGGGGCTGATCTGAGTCCGGTTCAACCACGTGGCCGGAGGGCTTGGGCATGGGACTACGTGCAACTCTCTTGAGGACTTTCAAGACATCTTCTTTATCGAGGTTGTAGTCGCGTGCCAGCCTGGTAAGCGCCAGGGTGACAATGTCCGAGTGGTGGATATCGTCCGTCCCTGGATATCTTTTCATATCCAGCCAAATCTTATGGACCAGATGAACGTCTTCGGTCTTCATGGTCGGCGTGTGGGGGCCTATGCGGTAGGTTTCAACTGTGCCGTCTGGATGGACTACCTGAAAGACAAACTGCCGCTTCGGTTCAGGGGCCGCCTCCCATGCCTGCCCCAGGCGAAACGCCTGCTCCGCGCCGGTCATCTTGCTGGAAAGTCCAGCAACCACAGCAGAGGATTCCAGCGCATTCGCGGTTTGCACAATGGCGGAGAAGACGTCGCGTGCAGGCACCACCAGCAAAGAAATGGTCTTGCCCAGGTCTTCGGCAACGGAGACGGCCTTGGTGAAGAGGTTCTGCTCGTAGTCGCTGAATATCTGCTCCATGGAAACGTCATACTCAGCGCTGCCGTAGCTGCTCAGGCGCGCCTCCATCACCACCACATCCTGCTCGTGCGTGTCCGTAGCCTGGATTGCCCAGCGCAAATGGCCCAGGCTGTCGTAGTCGCGCACCGCTACCAGAACATTGCCCGGGCGGACCTCAATTGCGGCGCGGTCGATAGTGTCCTGCTGTACCAGTTGAAACTGCTCCTTCATGGTCTGCTCAACATGGGCAAACTTGCGTTTGTTGATCCTTTCGGAGGCGGAAAACACGATGAAGAAAGCGACAGAAAACGCGATGCCGGCCTTAGTGGCCACCGACTTGGTGAAGAGATTGGTTACCGCGGTGGCCAGCAGCACCATATGGACGCTGAGCAGGCCAAGAGGAATCTCTGTTTTTCCTATGCGAAAGTTGGGAGGGACCTTCCAGCCGCGCTCCCCATGGTATTTGAACCTGAGCACCAGCATAGCGAGGGAGTTAAATGTAAAGCTCCAGATCACGCCGAATGCATAGGCTTCACCCAGGGCGTACACGTCTCCCCGGCTGGCGATAATAGTAAAGAGTTGCAGCCCGACAATCAGATTAACGATGCGGTAGCTGGTTCCGAACTTCTTGTGTGGACGCCGGAACCAATCGGTAAGCACCCCGTCCTCCGACACCCGGTTCAATACCCCGTTGGAGCCGATGATGGAGGTATTAATCGCTCCCGAGAGGATCAGGAACCCGACCACCACGACAAAAATGCGGAAGAATAGACGCAGCATCACCGGGCCGGTCATGTACATGGCCAGCCCGGCGATCAGGTTGTCCTGGTACTGGACCCGGTCGCCAAAAAGCGCCAGCGGGCTTCCCTTGTCCGGGATCAGCATCACGGCCAGCAGGGAAGAAAGACCGGTGAAAATGGTGCTGTAAAGAGCAATCACTATCGCCGCACGCTTCAGGTTCTTTAGCTTGGGGCTGGCAATTTCGCGGTTGACCTGGGCAAGAGACTCCTCGCCGCTCATGGCCAGCACCGAGTGGCCAAACGCGATCATGATTCCAAACAGCCCCAGAGTCCTGGAGAAGTTGGTTCCCTTCAAAAATCCAAGTGCTTCCTGGCTGAAATGCAGGTTGGCGGGAGTTGGAAAGGGGGGCAGGTGGAACCCTACCTTCGCCAGTGTGATGGCTGACCAGACGAGCAGTACGACCACCATCACGGTAGTGATTTGCATTACTCGGAGTGCTTTGTCGCTGGATTCCTCGATTCCTTTGGTGTTCTGCCACCAGTAATAAAGAGTTACCATAACGGCGAACACGGCAGCAGCGTGGTTTTCATTGATGTGGGGAGTGCCATGAAATGCAATATGCATGGCGCGCGGGACCCAGCCGTGGGCGTCGGCTGACTTAAACAACTCATTGATCAGGCCGGCTATGTACTGGCCGGCTGAAACCCCGGAGATTGGCCCAGTCAGAATGTAGTCGAACATGAGCGCAGACACGCTCAGCTTGGCGAATGTCCCGCCCAGGGCCTCTTTGACCACGCGATAGACGCCGCCCCGCGTGAACATGGAGCAGCTCTCGACGTAGACAGCCCGCACCGCAAAAGAAAAAAGCATGACGCCCAGGATGAACCAGGGGGCGGTTTTTCCCACCGCCTGCTCGGCGATGCCACCTGCATAGAATGCCGAGGAGGCCAGGTCGTTCAGTACGATGGCGGCAGCTCTCCAATAGGAGATAAACGTGAGCATGACCGTGGTGGCGACCACCAGGCGAACTCGGTTCAGCTGCGGCGGAAATCCCTGTGAGCCTGTTCCCATTGAAATGAATTAGAGGCCAGCAGTGCTGTCCCGATCGGGATTCACGGCGGCCTCTGGATGCGTTTGCAGTCTAACCCCGCATCTAACCAGCGTCAATCGGTGCCCTTGTCTTTTTCCAGGATCGTGTGGATGTCTTCAATCGCGCTGATCACCACAACCACAGCCGAACCTGCCATTCCCACAAAAAACAGGAATTCGAGAATGGGGGCAAGCACCTTCAAGACTGCTTCCATGGATAGCAATTCTAACTCCCTTCGGGGCAGACGCAAAGGTCTACCACGAGCTCTGTTGTGGTAGACCGTTCTCGTCCCGCGCCTTTTTGGCGGCCAGCCTCCCGGGGATGTATATTTGAGGTTATCCAAGTCACTCCCTGTAGCATGCCAATTGTGCTGAAGATCCCGCCCAGAGCCTTGGTTCTGGCCTTGCTTTCCTCGGGCCTGCAAATCCTTGTTTTCCCTAAAGTGAGTCTGTATTTTCTGTGTTGGATTGCTTTTGTGCCGTTACTGTATGCCCTGCTGCGCGGACGGGGAGGAGAAGGAGAGCTGCTTGATTCTGAAGGACGCGCGCTGCGCCAATTCACTCCGGCACAAGGGTTTGTGATTGCCTGGGTCAGCGGTGTTTTCTGGTACCTGGGCACTTGCTACTGGTTTTACTCGGTCATGCATGGCTTTGGAAACCTGAGCCCGCCCCTGGCTGCGCTCATTACCCTGGCCTACTGCCTTATTATGGGGATGCATCATGGCGTGTTTGGCCTACTCGTGGTATTGACGGCCCGCCGGTCTATCTTGGGAAACAGCCGGCCGTTGCTGCTGGCCCCGGTTTTTTGGACAGCACTGGAGTTGTTCCGTGATCGCGTGGTTGGCGTTCCCTGGAACCAGTTGGGCTACGCGCAGGTGGATAATGTCCCCTTTACGCGGATCGCTCAGTTCACCGGCGTTTATGGGCTTTCGTTTGCCATTATGCTGGTCAACTGCGCCTTCGTCGCAGGCTTGCTTCTCTACGGACGCCGTCGCGTGAACCTGCTGATCTCAGCCGTTGCTGCCGCAATTACCTTGCAGACCGGCGTGCTGGCCCAACCAGCTCCCTTCACACCAACCAGGCAGGCCATCCTGGTGCAACAAAACATACCGGTCCTCGAGAATACCGAGTGGACTCCCGAGTATTACGATCGCACCCTGACGGAGCTTTTCCAGATCAGTGTGCAAGCTGCCCCCGGGAATCCCCCTGGCAGCCCCGGCCTGATTATCTGGCCGGAATCGCCAGCGCCGTTCTACATCAATGACCCTCAGTTACGCCGCCGGCTTACCTCGCTGGCTCAGGCCACCAACTCTGGCCTGATTATTGGCAGCGTGGGGCAGACCGAATCTCATGATCCTGCCCATCCGCCCAAACTCCTGAACTCGGCGCTGGTCATTGATCCCCAGGGAAAGGTCCTGGGGCGTTATGACAAAATCCACCTGGTTCCATTCGGCGAGTATGTCCCATTTCAAAACCTGTTATTTTTCGCCAGTAAGCTGACCCGCGACGTAGGCGACTTTGCCCGTGGAACCGAGCGCAAGGTTTTCGACCTGAACGGAATAAAAATCGGCGTGTTCATTTGCTACGAATCGGTTTTTCCCGACGAGGTTCGCCAATTTGCC
Source organism: Candidatus Solibacter sp. (assembly GCA_035569515.1). Lineage (GTDB taxonomy): Bacteria > Acidobacteriota > Terriglobia > Terriglobales > Acidobacteriaceae > Angelobacter. The sequence continues at coordinate 4,567 of DATMMY010000364.1, forward strand.
AACAACGGAGCGCAGGTTTTTATCAACATCTCCAATGACGGCTGGTACGGCGAGACCAGCGCCCCGTTTCAGCACCTGGATATGACCCGCATGCGGGCCATAGAAAACCACCGCTGGCTTCTGCTTTCCACCAACAGCGGAACCACGGTCTCCATTGATCCTCTGGGCCGGGTGGTGAAGAAGGCCGATCGAAATGTAAGGACGACCATGATTGCCCCGTTTGCCATTGACAATGAAAGTACGTTTTACAGCCGCAACGGCGATTTGTTCGCCTGGTTGTGTGTGGTAATCTCATTGATAGCGCTGTTTGTGCGCTTCCGAATCGTCGCGGGCACTCCTATTGGAGCCCGCGCTACTTGATTACACTTATGGTTGAAGAATTAGAACGCGAATACGCCGCTGTCCGAAGCAAAGTCCAAGATCTGCGGAGCTATCTTTGACGCAGCCTCTCTCCGTTCCCAGCTAGCTGAAATCGAAAAGAAAATCGCTGCCGATCCTAATCTTTGGTCTGACCCCGCCAGATCACAGCAGCTTATGCGCGAGCGCAAGCGTCTGGAAGAGTCGCTTACCATGGACGCCAACCTTGCCCGTCGGGCAGAGGACATTGCCGCTTATTTTGACCTGGCCCGCGAAGGCGAAGCCGTTACGGATGACTTACGCAAGGAGATCAACGATCTGCGGGAACTGGCCGAGACGCTGGAAACCCAGACTCTTCTTTCGGGCGAAAACGACATGCGCAATGCCATCGTAACCATCCATCCCGGCGCCGGAGGGACCGAGTCGCAGGATTGGGCGGAGATGCTGCTGCGCATGTATTTGCGCTGGGCGGAACGTCAGGGATTTCAAGCAGACCTGAACGAATACCAGGCGGCGGAAGAGGCTGGGATAAAATCCGCCACTTTTACAGTCACCGGCGATTATGCCTATGGTCTGCTGAACAGCGAGATCGGTGTCCATCGGCTGGTGCGTATCTCTCCTTTTGACCAGGCCAAACGGCGGCACACTTCGTTTGCCAGTGTGTTTGTCTCGCCCGAAATTGACGATTCCATCCAGATTGATATCAAGCCGGACGAGATACGCACGGACACCTATCGCTCCGGCGGCAAAGGAGGCCAACACGTGAATACCACCGACTCCGCCGTCCGTATTACTCATATCCCGACCGGACTCGTGGTGGCCTGCCAGAACGAGCGTTCCCAGCATAA
>DATMMY010000365.1:0-15831 GCA_035569515.1 Candidatus Solibacter sp.
TCTCCGACCTCGGAATCCACTACTTTTCGCACGAGATTCCCGAGCTCCCGAAGCAGGAAGGGCTTTCGAAGAAAGGGTATGTCTTGCCCCGGCAGGGGGCTTTCGCCCAATTCATCTGTATATCCCGACATGAATATTGCCTTCAGCCCCGGTCGAAGCCGGAAGAGACGCTCGCACACGGAGCGGCCGCTGAGTCTTGGCATGACCAGATCCGTAATCAGCAACTTAAGATCCCCCGTATAACGCGCGGCAATCTCCAGCGCCTCTTCGCCATCCCTGGCGGTCAGCACTTTGTATCCCAGGCGATCAAGGTATTCGCTCGTGGCTTCCCGCAAAGCCTCTTCATCTTCGACCACCAGGATTGTCTCCCGGCCATGCAGGGTCTCCAATTGCGGCTCCTGACTGACGACTGGGGCCGGTTGCTGCAGGGTCTTGGGAAGGTAAATCGCAAACGTTGCGCCACGACCCGGTTCACTCTCTACAAGTATCTCGCCACCGCTCTGCTTCACGATTCCGTAGACGGTAGAAAGTCCCAGTCCGGTGCCGAGTCCAAATTCTTTGGTAGTGAAAAACGGTTCGAAGATCCGCGCCAGCGTTTCTTTATCCATGCCAGAGCCGGTATCCGCAACGGTAACATTCACGTATTCCCCGGGTGGCAGCGTGGGAATATTGCTGCCGAAGGGGCCTACTCTCACGTTCCTGGTCGTGATCCTTAACTCTCCACCCTCGCCCATGGCGTCACGGGCATTCACTGTCAGATTAATGATTACCTGCTCGATCTGACTCTGGTCGGCGCTTACCAGATCCAGATCCGAGTCAGGAGAAAAAATGAGCTGAATATCCTCGCGGATCAGGCGGCGCACCATTTCCAGGATGTCACCGATCACGGAATTCAAGTTTAGGACACGCGTGGTGAGCATCTGTTTTCTACTGAAAGCCAGGAGTTGGGCCACCAGATCAGCAGCCCTCCGGGTTGCCGCCAGGACCCGCTCCGCGTTTCGGCAAAGCTGATCGCCGGCGGGCAACTTGCTCATGATCAACTCGGTATAGCCGCCAATGACGTTCAGGATATTGTTGAAATCGTGGGCGATTCCTCCCGCCAGTTGACCTACGGCCTCCATCTTGTGCGATTGAATCAGCTCTTCGTGCAAGGCCTGGCGTTCCTGTTCCAGGCGTTTCCGCTCGCTCAGGTCAACCACGATGCAAACACAATCGGTGGCCGAGCCAGGCAGCATCGCCACTCCCAGCAATACCGGTACGCGCGCGCCGTCTTTGCGTATATATTCCTTCTCGATAGGACGGCAGAAACCTTCCGCCTTGAGTTCTGCAATCGCGCGACGGTCAGTCTCAAAGTATTCCGGGGCAGTGATGACATCCCAGCGCAAAGCTCCGGACCGCAGTTCCTCGCGGGTATACCCTATAAGGTTCAGGAAAGCGTCATTGGCCTCTACGAGACCGCCGGCAAGGTCGCTGAAGTTCACGCCGACGACGTTCGATTCCACCAGCCTGCGGAGCCGGGCTTCGCTTTTTTCGAGCGCCTCTTGCGTGGCCTTACGCTCCGTGATGTCCTGCCCTACACCAATGACGAATCCCGGGATCTGCGCGCTGTCTTGCCATAGAATGCATTTCCACGAGCCGTCTTTGCACTGGACGACGGTCTCGTAAGGGGTGCTGCTCACCGGGGTTTTTCCCTGGGCAATCTCGGACATCAGGTGCTTGGTACGCTCCCGCTCCTGGTCGTCAGGACGGGTCAGGTTCCACCAGCCGTCTCCCAGCACTTCACTCGGCTCGTAGCCAAGTCCGGAAATGCTTGGGCTTACATACGTGATGCTGGCGGTTGAATCGGCCATCAGCACAAAGGCGGCAACGGTATCCAAGACCTCATTTGCCAGTGCCACACTTTGCTGCGCACGCAGTTTTTCAGTCAGATCATTGGCCAGGAAAAGGATGGCTTCGCGATCACCATAGCGGACAAAGCGCCTGGTGACCTCCACATTCAAAAGGCCACCATCTTTGCGGCGATGCACGGTGACGTGCTTGCGGTCCTCGTCCAGGGTTTCCAAGTCTTTCAACAGCTCAGGGACGTATTCCGGAGGCCGAATGTCCTTGATGGTCATCGCCAGGAAATCTTCGCGGGAATAACCGTAGGCCCTGACGCAGGCTTTATTTACGTCGAGAAACGCCAGGGTCTCCCTGTCACAGACCCACATTGGGAGAGGATTCTCGTCGAATAAAGCACGATACTGGAGCTCGGATTCGTTCTTGGAATGAGGCAAGTCCGACATGAAAACGCTTGGTTACCCAGGTCTCTCGCAAATTGATCAGTTGACGAACCGTAAATGATCGCCAGCAAGTATATTCACAGAATGACCATGATGCAGTAATTTTCGCGAGTAGAATTTCATTGCCCGCCGGAACGAACTACTTCGGGAATTAAACTGCCACGCACGGACATCTAATGCGCCATGGCCTCAGCAGCCCCGCCCGCCGCGTGGGTAGGGCGCTTCATGATCAAGACCAGCGGCAGCATAGAAATAAACAGTATGGCCAGCAGGAAAAAGACATCAACATAGGAGAGCATGGCAGCGTGCCTTTGCACCATTCCAAACAGTCCTGCATAGGCCTGCCTGGTGGCGGTGGCCGGATCTACGCCGTTGGATATGAAAGCGTTCTTCATGGCCTCAAACGTGGAGCGCGCGGCAGGGTCGAGGTTGGTTACGTGACTGCCGAGAACATTGGTGTGGACCTGGGCGTGACGCGCCACCAGCATGGTCACTATGGCAATACCCACGCTCGCCCCAATATTGCGCATGAGATTGAACAAGCTGGTGGCGTTGCCTATTTCGTGTTTGGGAATGGAATCATTGGTGATGGTGGTCAAGGGTACGAAGAGCAATCCCATGGATGTGCCTTGCAGCAGTTGCGGCCAGAATATGTCCCAATAACCGGCATTGAGGTTCAGGCGGGAAAGCATGAACAGGCTATAGGAGGCGATAACCAGCCCGGCCGCAAGCAATTTCCTGGGCTCAATCTTGCTCATGAGCACGCCCACGATCGGCATGAACAGAAATGATCCCAGGCCGCGTGGCAGCATGGCCATTCCGGCTTCCAGCGCAGAGTATCCCATGATGGTCTGTAACCAGAGAGGAATGAGCACGGTACTGCCATAAAGCACAAATCCCAGCACAGTCATCAGAAAGACGCCTGTGCTGTAAGTCCGGTTCTTGAAGACCCTGAGCTGAACAACCGGGTTGCCGGTCGCGAGTTCGCGGAAGACGAAGAAAGCAAAACCAGCAAAGGCAAGCACCGACAGAATGACTATGAAATGAGAGGCAAACCAATCGGCTTCCTGGCCTTTATCCAGCATGACCTGAAGTGCGCCGATGCCCACTACCAGCAGCCCGATGCCCCAGTAGTCCACGCCGTGCTTGCTCCGGCGAATATAGGGAGGATCGAAAATGAATAGGGAAGCCATCACTACCGCTGCGATGCCTATGGGGAGGTTGATGTAAAAGAGCCATCGCCAGCTGTAGCTGTCTGTGATCCAACCGCCCAAGACTGGGCCAAGCATGGGCGCCACAACGATTCCCAAGGCCCAAAAAGCCATGGCTTTCCCACGCTTCTCCGGAGGAAAAGCTTCCAGCAGAATGGCCTGGGAAAGAGGCTGCAAGCCTCCGCCCGTTGCTCCCTGAAAGACCCGGAACACGATCAAGAGCGGCAGATTGGGCGCAATGCCGCATAGGAAAGAAAAGAAAGTAAAGCCGGTAACCGAGATTAACAGGATCCGACGCCGGCCGAAATGATTCGCCAGCCAGCCCGTGAGCGGAAGCACAATGGCATTGGCCACAAGATACGAGGTCAAGACCCAGGTCGCTTCGTCGGTGCTGGCGGAAAGATTGCCGGCAATGTGAGGCAGCGAGACGTTCACAACCGTAGTGTCCAGCACCTCCATGAATGTGCCCAGCATCACGGAGACGGCGATAATCCATGGGTTGATTGCGGGGTTGATCGCGGGCGGATTGGAGCGCTCAGGCATCGGCTGATGAACGGATGAATGCTTTACTTGATAAACACCGTCGGCACAACAGACATGCCGGGCCGTAGCATGTGGTCCGGATCCTGGCCCTTATTGATCCGGATCCTCACCGGAATACGTTGTACCACTTTGACATAATTGCCGGTTGCATTTTCCGGCGGCAGCAGGCTGAAACGCGCTCCGGTGGCCCCGCCAATGGATTCAACTACTCCATCGTATTCACGTCCATAGGCATCAACCTGGATCTTGACTCTTTGCCCCGGCCGCATATTTTTTAACTGGGTTTCTTTGAAGTTAGCGGTGATCCAGGTGTCATCCAGGTTCACGATGGAGAACAGCGGCTGACCGGCCTGCACCACCTGGCCGGGCTCCACGTTTCTCTTGCTCACGATTCCGGAGACCGAGGCGGTAATCCTGGTGTATTGAAGATTCAACTCCGCCTGGGCCAGCGCCGCTCGATATCTTTCTACATCGGCGGACGCCGCGCCTGCGCGCTCCCGCATGACCTTGATTTGCTGAGGCACGGTATGCGCCGACTCGGCCTGGGCCTGGGCCTGGGCTGCCCGTCCCTCGGCGCTGGCCACGCCTGCGCGCGCCAATTCCAGGGTTGCCCGTGCAGAGCTTTCAGCAGCTACGGCAGCGTCATACTGCTGTTGCGAGATCTCATCTTTCTGGACCAACTCGGTCATTCGTTTCAGATCGGCAGCCGCTTTGTTGTAATTAGCCCGAGCTTCCTGCACTCTGGCGGTGGCCGCATCTATCTCTCTCCTGGCAGCTTCAAGTCCGGCATTGGCGGCGGCAAGTTGGCCGGAGCTAGTGGTGGAGGTGAGCGGTACGCCGACGCTGGCGGCAGCAGAATTCGCCAGTGCATTGGCCAGATCAGCACGGGCGCGCTGCGCGGCAACTCCATAATCCCTGGGATCAAGCTCTACCAATAAATCTCCGGCCTTCACAAACTGGTTATCATCGGTCAATACGCGCTGCACGGTGCCGGAAACTCTGGCGCTGACGGGATCAATATGGCCATCAACCTGAGCATCATCCGTGCTTTCCCGCACGGAATAGTAGTGCCAGACCAGCACGCCACCGGCAACCAGGGCCACGGCAAGCAGCGCCAGCAACCACGTGGCGATAGGGTATTCGCGGAAGAAGCCGGCGGCACGCTCTTTCCTGGAGCGCCGCCGGTCAATTGGCTGCGGCTGCTTTTCTTCCTGTTCCTCTTCGTAATCTGGAATTGTGGTTGGATCCGCCAATTATTTTCTCCCTTCCAGAAAAGCGCGCGTCTCCTGCTCGACCACTCCCAACCCCCGGGCCAGCGCGAGCTTGGCAACATTGTTCAGATACAGCGCTTGAATATAAGTCTCATTTGCTCCGGTGACCACTTCCTGGGCCTGCACCACGTCCAGGCTTCCGGCCACGCCCGCGGCATAACGGTCTTGTGCCTGCTTAAGCTGGTCGGCGGAAAGTTCAACGGATTGTTTGGCTACGGCAATCTGATCTTCGGACGTTCTGACATCGAGCAGCGCGGAGCGCACTTCAAACTCAATACGAGCACGAAGATCTTCAAGCCGCATCTGCTGTTGTTTCAAGATAGATTGCGCCTGCAGAACATCGGCCTTCACGCGTCCACCCTGGAAGATCGGTATACGTAGGCCGGCCCCCACACTAAAGGTGCCTCGCGAGCTGCCAACGGTTGACCCGATGACGCCATAATCCCCATTCAGATCCAGGGTAGGTAGCGCCTCGCCCCGCGCGGCCTTGACTTGCAGCTCCGCAACCCGCTTCCGGGATTGCGCAGCCAGATATTCCGGCCTGCGGCTGTAAGCGAGCTGCAAGGCCTCTTCTACATTGATCTGCTGTACGGGCCCATAAGGGATTCCGTCAGTCAATTCGATCTGCTGCGAAACCGGAAGGCCGATTGTCCGCTCCAGGGACATGTGCTGCTGCTGGAGCGCGTTCTGCGCGGCCAGCACGCGTTGTTGCCGCTGCTGCATCTCCACCTGAGTGCGCAGAACGTCGATCTGTGGCACCACTCCGGCTTTCTTCATGCTTGCGGTACGCTCGAAAATAGCTTTTGCAGTGGCCAGCTCAGCTTGCGCTGTCTTCAAACGGGCCGCATCGGCCACTGCCAGCAGATATTGATTGCCCACTACCAGCACCACGAGTTCGCGCGCGTCGTCAACCGTGAACCTTGCCGCCTTTTCATTTTCCGATGCTGCGCGAACGCGATTGAATGCGTTGAAATCCAGAAGCCGCTCAGTCACAGCCGGCCGCGCATCAAAAATTGCGAAAGGGCCTACGATGGTGGAGCCGTTAACGGTAAACGGAATGCCAAAGGCAGCCAGGTTGACCTGCTGCACCGTTTCAGAGCTCCTGATTGCGACGTTCGGCAATAGGGCACTCATGCTGCGCCAGCGTTGCGCGCGGGCTGTCTCCGTCTGCTGCTGAGAAAGCAGCAGGCCCAGATTGTGCTTGATGCCACGATTTATGACGTCCAGCAGGGAGAGCTTGAGCACTCCGGGAACAGGTTTATCTACAATACCGCTGCCGCTGAACTGCTGAACCTGAAGTGGCTGCGACAGCGTGGCATCTTGATATTGCTGCTGCTGCTCATAGGTGCTGGACATGGGAGCGGGCGCTCCTGGCAACTGCGCAACAGCGGGAACCACAGCAATAGAAAAAAATAGGGCCGTCAGGACATTCTGCGTCCGAGTCATTGTCGTGCGTTTCACTTCCTATCGTAAGTGTGGTTAGACGTTAGCCAAGCATATTGTTCACCGTTCAACCTTGCCCGGCCCGCAGTCTTGGATTCAGCGCTTGGACGCACCCGGAACAGGCCTGCACCTGCCAAACAATTAATTAACTGGTTAGTTAGTTAGTCTATCAGGACGATGTTAAGGATGCAAATTTGCTACCGAGATTACGGATTCTGGCTGGCTGTTGCACCAGGGTAGTGTGCTTGTTAAGGAAAGCTTTGGTTCGCCGCATGGGCAAGAGCGCCATGAAAAACTAAAAACAAGATTTCAAAGCACGTCGTAGTCCAACGGAAACCTAAGCGTCGGGGATCGAGATGTGTTCGTGGATGATTTTCAAATGACCGTCACTCTGGCGAACAAACACGTGCGTTACGCGCGCGTCCTTCAAGTGCTCTTCTGCAGCGTTCGTACGGGCGACACCCGGGGCCAGCGTTTTTTGAGCTTCGAACTGCATGGTATAAACCGCGACTGCCGCATGCGTCCCTATGACCTCAACGTCGATGTGACCCACATCCACTTTCATCTTGCCGCTGCCCATCATGTACTCGCGCCGTCGACGAACCAGCACCAGCCGGCCCGGCTCCGCCCGGCGGGAAGAGGACGTAAAGATTACCGCGTTTTCCGCATAGCAGTCCTGTTGGCGGTCTGCTTGTTTGGAAGAGGAGATGCTCCAGTAACTCCGGACCGCCGATTCGACTTCGGTTTTGGTCAAAGGCAGAACTGCGGGCTGCAACAGAGTGGCATTCATGATTAGTAGATTTTAATGTCAAGTTGCCGCATTTTCCAGAGATAACTTGAGTTTGTTCCGAAAACCGAAATTGGCCCAAAAAGGGAAGAATCGCGCAAAGCCAGAGGTTCGATCCCGAGGAAAGACCCCTCGCCTGCTCTAACCAAGTGCCATAATCTTTTCAATGCTTTACGGAGAAGTTTTGCGCAAAATTACGATCTGACCAGCATGGTAAAGGCCATGCTGAACCATTCCATGGAAGAGATGATAAAAATCGTAGCTCCTGCCAGGTACGATCTCGGTCAGCCGCGTATCTTGAAAATTTCTAATTACGTGACAAAGTTGGCCGTTCGTCGCGAACAACTGGTTCGCAGCCGCCTCCCAGCCGTTGTTACCCCTGGAGATCGGAGGCCAGTCGCGCTCAGGCGGCATGGATTTGGGCATGGCGATTCCCGTAACGGCCCGCAACGCAACCCGCTCCCAGGTCTCAATGTGGTTCACGATTTCCCAAATCGAGTGGGCGCCTGCCACGCCATGATTTGCGGCATGTTCTTCAGACAAGCCCGACAATAATTCCCGTATCGCGGGGCCGTGCCACGCGTCACCCTCAAAAGCACGGTGGAGTTGATCGGCAATACGAAGACATTCGGTATTCATAAAAAACGAGGCTGGCAAGATTTCTGCCAGCCGTTTATTTTAACAAGATTTCCCTTGGTCCATTCGCCGCTATCGGCTCAAGCTAGCTGATCACATACTTCCCGGTCTCAATGACCCGGTTGGCGATCTGTTGGTTCAAGGCGATGGTGTTGAAGGGCTCGTACTTGAATAGACGGCGCAGGATCACCAGTTGCGTGCGCAGCATGTCCCCTTCAGCAATGGCAGCCGCAACTCTGCGGGCCGCCGACTCAATCTTGTCCATGGAACGCGTGAGGACAACCTGGGTCATGGCAATGGCATGTTGGGCTTTGTGTTCCCCTAAGCGGTCGATCAGTTTCTCCGTCCGCAGCACGGCAGAATCCATCACATAGGTTTCCATCACGATATCGGCAAGAGCGCCCAGGATCTCCTGCTGGTCAGCCAGGCCCATGGTGTACTTCTGCGTAGCTGCCCCGGCCAGCATCAACCCGGCTTTCTTGGCGTTAGCAACCATAGTGCGTTCGGCGGCCAAAGTCCCTTCCAGCGGATCTGCACTGGACGGCCCGGACATGATTTCATCCATCAGCTTCTTGATCGCCGGCAATAGAGCCAGCTGTCCGCTCATGGATCTTTTCAGGAGCATCTGCATGATGAGCAGCCGGTTGATCTCGTTGGTGCCTTCAAAGATTCGATTGACGCGCGCATCGCGATAGGCCCGCTCTGCCGGATACTCTTCCACAAATCCGTAGCCGCCGTAGATCTGTACGGTCTCATCCACCACGTAGTCGAGCAGCTCTGAGCCCCAGACTTTCAGGATCGAGCACTCGATGGCGTACTCCTCAATGCCTTTTGCAGTTTGCTTGTAAACATCGGGAGCGTTCTTGTCGATGTCCGAGAGCGCTACATCAATCATTCCGATGGTGCGATAGGACATGCATTCCAGCGCGTAGATTCCGGCCGCCATGGTGGCCAATTTCTCTTTGATCAGGCCGAAATCCGCCAGGGTCTTGCCGAAGGCCTTGCGCTGCTTGGCATAGGCGATAGCATTGTGCAACGAGTTGCGCGTGCCACCGACCCCTCCCGCTCCCAGTTTGAAACGCCCGATGTTGAGAGTATTAAAGGCGATCACGTGGCCTTTGCCGATCTCGCCCAGCAGGTTGTCCTTGGGTACGCGGCAGTCATTCATGATGATGGGGCAGGTGGACGACCCGCGAATGCCCATCTTCTTTTCTTCTGCCCCGACCGTGAAACCAGGGAAGGTGCGCTCGATAATGAAGGCGCTGAACTTTTCTCCATCGACCTTGGCAAAGACAATGTAGACGTCAGCAAAGCCGGCGTTGGTGATCCAGGTCTTCTCGCCGTTAAGGATCCACTCCTTGCCGTCCGGAGAAAGTACGGCTTTGGTGCGCGCATTCAGCGAGTCCGAAGCCGAGGTTGATTCGGAAAGCGCGTAAGCGGCGATCCACTCGCCCGTAGCCAGCTTTGGCAGATACTTGGCCTTCTGCTCCTTGGTGCCGAAGTAGACGATCGGCAGAGTCCCGATGCCGGTGTGCCCGCCAAAGCTCACGCTGAAGCTGCCGGAGACGGAAAGATGCTCGGTGATGATGGAAGAAGAAATCTTGTCCATCTCCGAACCGCCGTATTGCTCGGGAATGTCCACGTTGGCGATGCCGATCTCACAGGCCTTGCGGATCAACTCGCGGGTGACCTCAAATTCCTTGTGCTCGATCCTTTCGAGGTTGGGGACAATCTCATTTTGCGCAAACTCCTGCGTGGTCTGCGCAATCTGCCGGTGTTCTTCGGAGAGATCTTCCGGGGTAAACACATCGTCAATATGATGCTCTTGCAGTAAAAAACTTCCACCTGAAAGTTTTGTTTTGGGAACAACTGCTGTTGCCATAAATTCTCCTCTTCTTCACCACTACTTCGTCAAAGAAAATCTTAACCACAGAGGCACAAAGGAACACGAAGGTCATTTCCGGTCAGTGCCCATCATTTCAGCGCCTAATATCATCCTCTTGAAAATTACAAATTAAAAATCAGCAATTACAAATCTCGTTACGAGCTCATTGCAGGTTTTCAAAAACACCAGCAGCCCCCATGCCGCCGCCGATACACATTGTCACTATTCCGTAGTGCCCGTTTCTGCGCTTTAATTCTCGAATGATGGTCGCCGTCAGCTTTGCGCCGGTGCAGCCCAAGGGGTGTCCCAAGGCCACGGCCCCTCCGTTGGGATTCACCTTGGCCGGGTCGAGGCCGGCTTCTTTGATTACTGCCAGGGCCTGTGCGGCAAAGGCCTCGTTCAACTCGATGACATCAATATCTTCCAGCTTCAGGCCTGCTATTTTCAACGCCTTGGGAATAGCAAATACCGGGCCCAGTCCCATCTCTTCCGGCAGATAGCCGGCAGTAGCGAAAGAGACGAAGCGGACGAGCGGCTTGAGGCCAAGCTGCTTGGCCTTCTCCTCAGACATGATCACAGCCGCTGCCGCACCATCGGAGGTTTGCGACGAATTGCCGGCGGTCACTAAGCCCTTGGCATGGAAGGCCGGGCGGAGCGATCCCAGGACCTCTAAAGAGGTGTCGGCGCGCGGGCCTTCATCTACTTTAAAGACGATCTCGGTACGCTTGGGCTTGGAGCCATTGGGCGTGGTAAAGCTCACCGGTACGGGTACGATCTCATCGTCAAACTTGCCGCCTTGAATCGCGGCTATCGCTTTCTTGTGGCTGTTCAGGGAGAACTCGTCCGCCATCTCGCGGGAAATGCCAAACCGTTTCGCCACCCTCTCCGCTGTCAGGCCCATGGAAAGATAAGCATCGGGGTAGTTGCCCACCAGCCACGGATTGGCCGAGATCTTATGGCCGCCCATGGGAATCATGCTCATGGATTCCGCGCCCCCGGCAACAATGATGTCGGCGCCGCCAACCATGATGCGCTCCGCGCCCAGAGCAATGGCCTGCAAGCCGGAAGAGCAGAAGCGATTGATCGTCATGGCCGAACACTCCACCGGCAGACCGGCGCGCAAAGACGCAATGCGGGCCACATTCATTCCTTGCTCGGCTTCCGGCGTGGCGCAGCCGATGATCACATCTTCAATTTCGCGCTTCTCCACCTGTGGCACGCGGTCGAGCGCACCCTTGATGGCCACCGCGGCCAGATCATCGGGACGCGTGGCGCGTAGCGTGCCTTTACCAGATTTGCCTACTGCGGTGCGGACGGAACTTACGATGACTGCATGTTGCATGATTGCTCCTGGCTCCTAGCTGCTGGCTTCTGGCTTTTCAGTTCTTAGCCTTAGCCCTTAGTACTTAGCTTAGGCTGTATACCCCACGGAAACATACTCGGTTAAGGCGCTCGGTTCGGGTATGGGGTCTCCATGTTCCCTCATGCCTTCCAGATGGAAATCCATTGCCTCGCGAATAAGTTGTTTAACTTCTTCAAGGCTCGCTCCGGCAACTCCCAAACCCGGAAGGTCCGGAGCATATGCTCCCCATGCGGTTTCGGACTTCTCGTAAATAACTAAATAGCTCATATCTAGCTGGACAAATAAAATTTATCTTCTTATGTCTAAGTGCAAGAGAACAGCATCTTCAACAGCAATTAAGTCGTTAGACTGCAAAGTTCCCAATCGCCTCCGTAGGCGTAGCTTACTAACCGTCATTATTTGGTCCCCCATAGCCTTACGTCTTTCCCGGTTTATAGTCACTAAAGCTTCGGCCGGGTAGAGCTTACCTGTTTTGGTGCTGAGGGGGACAACTACTATTCGGTTAAGAGCAGAATTGGCTGCATCGTTACTGATTACTATTGCTGGTCGGGTCTTCTGAATCTCACCGCCAACAGCTGGATCAAAGGCTACCCACCATATATCACCGCGTTTGGGCTGCATCACCAATTAACCCTTCACACCACTCTTCAGCTTCTGCTTCGCGCTCATTATCTGCCGCCATGTCGCGATACCCTGCCGCCAAGTTCTGGTTTGCCTGACTTGCAAGGCGTTCTGCTTCTTCCAGCACACGAGGAGCCAATTCCCAAGGGACTATGAACCAAGTTGGATTTCCGCGGGACTGGGGAGTTCCTGTTTTTCGCTTCTCGTCTCCATTCCAGCGAATTCCGACCGCTGATTCGCCCTGCCAAACCAATTTTGCGACTGACCAACTTCCTTCGACTGGACCAACGTTAAAGATCACTTGGACATCGCTCACTGAACCCTTGGGAGACAAGACCGTTTTCGGATCAACATAGCTCATGATGATGTTCCCTCCTGTTCCTCATTATACATACATATGTATGTATAAAAACAGGGGACATCTTTCGTAAGGCTCTAGTTTCTCAACGGTTTCCCGGTTTTCAGCGTGTACTGGATTCGCTCCTGGGTCTTGCGTTCGCCACAGAGGGATTTGAACCCTTCGCGCTCTAGATCCAGTAAGTACTGCTCGCTGATTGGCATTCCCGGGGTCACGTCGCCGCCGCAGATGATCTCGGCCACCTTGGTTCCTACCTTTACGTCGTGGTCGCTGATGTATTCCGCCTGGCGCATCAGGTGGATTCCCAGCTTGAGCGTGGCCAGCACGTTCTCGCCCGGCGCAGGAATATCGGTGCGTGGCACGGGCGGCTTGTAGCCGGCGCGGGCCAGTTCCATTGCCCGTTCTTTGGCGTCGCTCAAAACGCGCTCGCGATTCATGCTGATCAGGTCGCCATCGGAGAGGAAGCCGAACTCGCGGGCTTCGTAGGCTGACGTTGATACCTTGGCTGTACCAATCAATTCGAAAACGCGCTTCATGCCCTCCATCAGTTCCACCGACTCAGCCCGTCCATCGGGACGAATCGCGTGGGCGTTATCAACGGCGCGCAGCAACAACTCTTTGCATCCACCGCCACCCGGGAGCAGCCCGACACCGACCTCGACCAGGCCCATGTAAAGCTCGGAGTGAGGCTGGCGAGCGGCCGCATGCAGGGCGATTTCCGTCCCACCACCCAGGCTCATTCCGAAAGGGGCGGCGATTACCGGTCGCGTGCAGAACTTGATGGCCTGGGTCATCCCCTGGAACTGCTTGATGGCCATATCCACTTCATCCCATTCTTCTTCCTGTACGGCCAGCATCAGCATCATCAGGTTGGCGCCCACGGAGAAGTTGGCCGAGTCGCCGGTAATGACAAACGCTTCAAACTGGTCGCCAATGCCACCGGTCTTGAGTGATTGGGTGACCATCTGCACAATGTCGCCGCCCAGCGCATTCATCTTGCTGTGGAACTCGATGCAGCCGACGCCGTCGCCCAGATCAATCAGAGACGCGCCCGCGTTCTTCTTGACCACGCCTTTGGACTTCTTGACCGCTTCCACCGACCAGACGCCCTCGGGGACCTCCACCGGCTTGTACTGCCCGGTCTTTAGATCAAAGTAGGCGCGGCCGGAAGCGGCAGACGGATCGTCGATGTACCATCTCTTTTTGCCCGACGCCAAAAGCTTTTCCGCGTTCGCGGCAACCGGCTTGCCTTCCTTTTTCATGCGCGCGACGGTCGCTTCTACGCCAGCCATGTCCCACAGCTCAAACGGCCCAACCTCCCAGTTGAAGCCCATCCGCAGGGCGCGATCAATCTCAACGACGTTATCGGAGATTTCAGGGATACGGTTGGCAGAGTATGTCCACAGCTCGGAAAGACTTGCCCAGGAGAATTGCGCAGCCTTGTCGCGAGGATCGATGTTGCCCAGCGTCATGCGCAGCCGCTCGCCCATATCTTCAATATTCTTGGCCATCTCCAGCGACGGAAACTTGACCTTCTGCGCGGGGCGATACTCAAGGGTCTTCCAGTCAAGCACCAGGCGGTCTTCTTTGCCGTCCGGCATTTTGATTTTCTTGTAGAAGCCAGCCTTGGTCTTATCGCCCAACAGCTTGCGCTCCAGCATCTTCTGGAAGAACTCCGGAAGCTTTAGATCTGAGCGCTCGTCCTGTACGGTCTTCATGAAATTGCCGACTACGCTGCCCAGTACATCCAGGCCAACCAGGTCGATAGTGCGGAAGGTAGCTGCCTTGGTCCAGCCGCCGGCGCTGGTCAGCGCGTCAACCTCTTCAACGGTCAGGTCCATCTCCTGCATCAACCGGAAAACGTTCAGGCCGGAAAAGGTGCCGATGCGGTTGGCGATGAAATTGGGAGTGTCCTTGGCATATACGATGCCTTTGCCTAGACGTACGTCGCACAGATGGGCGATCGTGGCGATGGCTGCGGGATCGCTCTCCGGGGTGGGAATGATCTCCAGCAATCGCATGTAGCGGGGTGGATTAAAGAAGTGGGTCCCGAACCAGTGCTTGCGAAAATCTTCACTAAAGCCTTCCGCAATGCTGCGCACAGGCAGGCCGCTGGTGTTCGTGGTAACGATGCTCCCGGGCTTCCGTACGGCCTCCACCTTCTTCAGCAATGCGCGCTTAATCTCCAGGTTTTCGGCAACTGCTTCGATGATCCAATCGGCATCAGCCAATAGCTTCAAGTCATCGTCAAAATTGCCGATGGTGATCAGCCGTTCCAGCCCCTTCTGAAAGAAGGCCGCCGGTTTTGATTTGATGGCACCATCCAGGCCGGAGGCAACAATCTTGTTACGAGCGGATCGGTCCGAATTCTGGGCCTGGTCAGGGGGTACTATATCCAGCAGATAGCAAGGGATACCGGCATTAGCGAGATGGGCGGCAATTCTTGAGCCCATAGTACCCGCTCCCAGGACAGCAGCCTTATGAATGCGTTGATGTGGAACTTTTGAGTCCTTGGGATTGGACTGCAGCTCAGGCGCTTTTGCACGAACCTGAACGGAATCAGCGACCGCTATATTACTCATCGGGAAAATCTCCAGGAGCAGCGAGAATCAGGCGAGACATACGGCAAACTTGCGGAACGATCATAGTTTTTCGGTTCTGCGTTTGTCGAGGCCCGCTCCGTGGCGAACATGATTTGAAGCACGCATGAACTCCGTTACAGCCGGGAACCCGGAACAGCACGTGTTGGCCGACAATCGCCTTGAGGCGAAATTGGGACACTCAAGAGCCGTACGGTTGAGTAGCGTAATTCTACTGAATGAATGTTCATTCAGTCAAGCTATCTCTTTCATCCAAAATGATTTAATCCGATCATATCCGGAAAAACTAAGCCGCTCCCAATCGTTTTCCTAAGTCCGGGTATAACCTTAATAAACGAACCAAAGGACTTCCACCCGTGATATCGCTCTCAGCGCTGGAAGATTTCGCCTTTGATTTTCAATTACGCGATTACCAGGGTCGAAAATCCAATTACCAAATTCTCAGGAGAGCCACTCCTGAACAAGTTCATTGCCACTGGCCGTCAGATCAACTGACAGTCGTTTTTCCTCTTTCCCATTGCGGAGGAAGACCGCGACGATGCCATCAGCGGTTGGCCGCAGCTCAAGACGCCGGTCTTTGCTTTCCAGCTTCAGGGTAGTGTCCAGCCATGCCACGTGGATCTTGCTGCGAGTCTGAAAGCCGATCTGCGCTGCCGATTTCAGCACTTCCTGGGTGTAAGGGCTGTTCTTAAGTTTTTCGGCCCAGGGAGCCGCGGCCAGCGCAGATGCGCGTTCGGAATCGCGCCGTTTCTGCGCGTCGGGATCGCGTTCTTCCCGCGACTCCAGGTTTTTCAGGTTGCTTTCGAGATTGTCGAGGAAACTCATTGGCGA
>DATMMY010000366.1:0-8373 GCA_035569515.1 Candidatus Solibacter sp.
CCCGTTATCGAGCATCTCCTGGAACTGGCCGGTGAATCTGCCTGCCACCATTGGCGACGAGTAAAAAGGCTGCCGAACCACGAAGTCGTCTGCCATACCCTCCACGGTTGCAGTCACCACAAGCTCCAGCATGCCCCAGTACTGCTTTTGGGGAGCGGGAGCCCTCCATAGAAACGCACACACCGGGGCGGTGGTCTCGCAGGAGAACGGCACACGGCCTAAGTGCGGAGAACCGAAGTCGTCATCTCCAATCACCTCCGCGCCCGTAATGTGTATCCGCAGGGGCGTGGCCGAGGCTTCGCTCGGGCTCACCGTTAGTCGCGCCCTAAGCACATCCTTGGTTCCCGCCAATACCGTCTTGTTCATTTCGAACTGATATCTTGGAAGCGATGGCGGCAGCGCAACGCTGCGCAGCACCTCCTCCTCGGATAATCCAGACGCCCGCAGCGAGTCGGCCTGGCGCATGATTCGTCGAGGCAGCATCGGCAATGATGACGTGTCCGTCGACCAGGGATGAAGCAGGTCCCAGTTCGAGGTATCCAGCGGCCTCGATTCGGCCGGATATTGCGTAAAGTCCTTGAAAACGGTCAGGGCACCTTGGGCTGAGGGATCGTTCAGCAGCCCCCGATTTGCGTCCTGCTGCTTCAGGCCATTTGAGGGCCGAGTTTGGGCCATACCGGCTTGAGCGGCAAACAACCCACAGCAGAGCGCCAGCACTGCCAGGCTGAGCCCGACTTCTTTCTTCTGCTTCTGTTTCTTCTGCTTCTGTTTCTTCTGCATCTTCTTCATAATCGTTCCTCCAGAAGTTCAAACAGCGATGCGGATGGTTGTGCGGCCTGGGGCCGGCTTTACGGACAGAGGGCGAACGGAGCAAAGCTGTATTCGGCAAGAGCGTTGTTAAGGCCGCCGCCGTGGTCTACGTGGTAGGTCTTGAAGCCGCCATTCCAACCGGTACCGGAGGAAAACGGGCCGGACCAATTGCAGCTTGTTCCACTCTGGGCATTGCATACCTGGTCGGTTACCCACCAGCCATGGAAGGAGAAGGTGCCGGCCGTATCGTTGTGTGGAAAGAGCGTGCTGTTACAGTCCTCAAATGAGGCAGCCCGGTTATGTCCGCAGGTGCTGTGCAGGGCGACCACTCCATCGGAGCACTGCACACTGGTGCCACGGAAGCCGCAACGGTTGCAGTCCGGGTTGTTGTTGTTCCCGGCAGATTGCTCCGGGAAAAACAGGCAAGCCGTCGCAGTGTTGTTCAGCGTTCCGCCAATGCCGCGCACCACCACGCCCTGCATGTTGTTATGGTTGTACGCTCCTCTTGCGTAGCTCACCGTAAGAGACTGATCGATCGTCTTTCCCAGCCACGAGAAGACAGTAGCTATCTCCGATCCCCCGGCCGCGCTGCTGGCCGCCATCACGTGGGCAATGAGAATCGGATTGCAGCAGTAGTTGGATTTTGCCAGATAGTTCTCGAAAGCCGCGCAGCCGGCGCTGTGACAGATGATCCAGCATTCCTGGTGATTGTTACCGTTACACAGACTGTTGACCGCGTTGTTGATAATGCACTGCCCGCCGGGGCAGGTTGTATCGTCGAACTTTCTGTTCCAGGCGTCCCACTGCACAAAGAATACGTGGCCATCAGCCGTTACCGGACTGCCGTTCCAGTAGTGGTGTTGGTCGGTAGTGAAAACGCCAAATTGTTCGTTGGCGGAATCGGACCTGCCATGGATGAGCAGGATATTGTGGGTAAAGGTCTGGGCTGACGACAGGGACGTCATCATCAGGCCCAAGGCAATTGCGCATAATATCTTGAGCGCTCTCGCTTGCATGCGGTATTCCTCCTTGATCTCTTGCGGTAGGTACTCTTTACAGCGGTTTCGTACATTCCGTGCGGAATTCTTCGCGGAAGGCGACGCCTTTATACTCCAGATTCATTGAAGTCACAACGGCATAATCTAAAGCTCAAAAGATGCGACGCGGCGCGGAGGTGCATGCATCTCAAACAGTCGTTTCTCGTTTTCTTTTTGGGAACGAGCAGAATCGAACAGCTTGCCGGTCAGGTCTTTAGGCCGTCAGAACGCCGTGGCTAATGGCAGAACGCAAGGTCCCTCCGATCTACCCGCGCTAAGGCGCGGGTAGACCTTCGGGATGACGAGTCAGTTTTTTCTGCACATCTTTTTCTGCACATCTTTTTCCGCACATCTTTTTTCTGCGTCTTCATGAATAATCCACGCTAGCGTGCCTTTGGCACTTCATCATCGTGAAGTGTTGCGGCGTATTTTCCACAGCGTTTCGTTGCCTGCTCTTTGTCATTGTTGCCTGACCAAGATTGACTAACCCGAATTGGCTGAATGCTGACGGTCGAGTGCTGACGGCTTGGTATAAAATTCCTGCATCTTACAAGCAGTTAGGTTCAAGGATTGCAAAACCATGAAGATGAGAGTTCGCAAGGCTGTTTTTCCCGCTGCCGGTCTAGGTACACGCTTTCTTCCCGCCACCAAGGCGCAGCCCAAAGAGATGCTGCCGCTCGTGGATAAGCCGATCATCCAATATGGAGTGGAAGAGGCCATGACCGCGGGCTGCGACCAGATCATCATCATCACCGGGCGCGGCAAGACGGCCATTGAAGACCACTTCGACGTAAGCTACGAACTGGAAAAAATGCTGGAAGAGCGCGGCAAGCTGGATCTGCTGGCCATTGTCCGCCAGATCTCGGACATGATCCACGTGGCTTACGTCCGGCAGAAAGAAGCCATGGGGTTGGGCCATGCGGTGCTGATGGCGCGCGAGCTTGTGGGCAACGAGCCTTTTGCCGTGCTGCTGGCCGATGACGTGATTGATGCGGAAAAGCCCTGCCTGAAGCAGATGATGGAGGTCTTTGAAGAGACGCAGTCCTCGGTCGTTGCCACGCAAGAGGTGAACGGTCCGGCAATCTCGTCTTATGGCGTGGTGGATGCGAAACGCGTAGAAGGCAAATTCAATGGACGCCTCCATGACGTTCGGAACCTGGTAGAGAAGCCCAGGATGGAAGACGCGCCTTCTAATCTGGCCATTATCGGGCGTTATATCCTCACGCCCGACATCTTCGACACCCTGGAGCACACTCCGCTGGGAACCGGCGGCGAGCTGCAACTGACAGATGGATTGCGAGGCCTGCTGCAATCCGGACAAAAAATTTACGGCTACACGTTCGAAGGAAAGCGCCACGACACCGGCGACAAGCTAGGCTTCCTGAAGGCGACCGTGGAGTTCGCGATGAAGCGTTCCGACCTGGGCCAGCAATTTAGAGATTATTTGCGCTCGCTGAAGCTGGATGTAGAGAAGTCAGGCAAGTTGGCAGCAGATTGATCGGAGCAGTCAGCACTCAGCCGTCAGCATTCAGCCAAAGAAATTTGGTAAGTGGGTGATTTGGTAAGTGGGTAATTGCGCAATTCGGTGACGCGTTGATTTGAAGACTCTTGCCTTCCCAGGCTCAATTTACAAAATTACCAGATTACTCAATTACCAAATTACCCAGTTACTAAATTACCCAATATCTTCACTCGGCTTCTTCGAAATCTTCGTCCTGGAAGATATAGGGCGCGGTGCGGACCAGGCGGAAGCGCACTTTTACGGCGCAGGTATCGCAGGCGGGAAAGGCGTGGCCACTGAGCATCACGACCTCATGGGCGCTGCGGTGGGCGCCATCATGGATGACCTCGTAAATTCCGGTCTCGCGTACCGTTTCACCAGTGCTGAAGACTGGGCCGGAACCGGAGCCCTGTTTGTGCACCGAATGCAGCCGTGATTTCCTGCCTCCCTTTGCTTTGGGCAAGCGGGCGGGCAGAATGATCTCCATGAATGGAATTACCTGGTTCTGTTTCAGCATGTTTATCTTCATCGGATAAATAGGAAGCCTATGTGTATAGCGCTCTGATGGACTGAGACGCAACTGTTTTTTTGCAAATGTCGTTTGCAAATGTCGTTTTTCAAATGTCGTTTTTTCAAATAACCTGGTTCCGGGCGACGTTTCGCCTGACAAGGCAAAAGTCTAACCTGCAACAGATTGGGCCGTCGAAAATCTACGCCCATTCGATCTTTGGGCAATCCACTTGCAAGCGTGGACGCGGCCGATAGTACGACAATCTCTCCACCAGCCGGCCCAACACCTACGTGAAATCCGTATCGTCCGATATCGGGGCCGCCGGACGAGCCAGGGTGAAACGCACCTTCTCCTTGCACAGTGCACAGAAGGGGAAGCGCACGCCCTTAAAGATGGTGGCGAAGTGCTTTGGCCGGTGCTTATCGTGCACAACGGCATACACCCCTGAATCCTGGACCAGATCACCGGGTTGAAAGACTTGTTCGGCCTGGGTAGCACCTTGCATTTTTACATGAGCCCATTGAAGGCCCGAGCGAAGGTAGTGTACCTAAAACCAAGGCGAGCGTTCCACGGCCGTTTTCAGAGCTGCTGCGATTTTTTGGCCTGATCGATGAGCAAAATAGGAATCCCGTCGCGGACAGGATAGACGAGACCGCAGCCGGTGCATTGCAGCGAATTCTCGTCGGAGGCCAGGGTCAGCGGCTTCCGGCATTCGGGGACGGGACAGACCAGGATGTCAAGGAGTTGCTTGATAATCATCAGGACTATTGTAAATTGTGTAATTTCCAATCGGGCAAATTTTCTACCCTGCAAATTCCTCAACCGCGGGTCTGTGGCGGTTGACCACAGGTCAGTCGAGCCACAACCAAAACCCTTCACCGCCCTTCGCTGCGCTCAAGGGCAGGCTCCGGGCGCGAAGGCCGCAAAGGAAAACAACACCCTAACCACGTTGCACCATAGCCGCAACCGATCCCAGATCACCTTGAGAGCCAGAGGAAGAAACCTTGAGCCGCGAATTAACACGAATGGACGCGAATAAAAGCCAAAAACCTTTGAAACAGAATAGCAGAGGAAGGAGGGAGCGGAAAATTTGCTAGAAAAAGCGCGATTTCAAAGCATCTCGTAGAACGAAGGAAAGGCAAAGAAATTCTTCCCGAGCGGCGATTTCTAATTATGGCAATTCTGGCAGTTATGGCAATTTTGGCAATGTATCGCGATTACCAATTAAGATAACTGTTCTTAACTTATGGCAGCCATAATTCTTGACGGCGTCAAAATTGCTGCGCAGATTAAAGCGGAGCTAGCGGAAGAGGTAAAGCACCTGGCGGCTGCTGGCAAGCGGCCTGGCCTGGCGGTGATTCTGGCAGGGCACGATCCAGCTTCCGAGGTGTATGTCCGCAACAAAGTAAAGGCCTGCGAGCAGCTTGGGATTCACAGCGAAAAGCTCACGTGGCCGGATTCGGTCACTACGGAAGAGCTGCTGGCTATGGTGCAGGAGTTGAATCGGCGGGACGAGATTGACGGCATCCTGGTGCAGCTCCCGTTGCCGAGGCACGTGGATTCCAAGAAAATATTGCTGGCGGTCTCCCCGGAAAAAGATGTGGATGGTTTCCACCCGGTGAACGTAGGCTCCCTCTCTACCCAGCGTCCGGGACTGGTGTCCTGTACTCCCAGCGGGGTCATGGAAATTCTGCGGCGCAGCCATATTCCCGTTGAGGGCCAGAATGCGGTGGTGGTTGGCCGCAGTGACATTGTCGGCAAGCCGGTAGCCATGCTGCTGTTGAACGCCAGCGCCACGGTAACGATCTGCCATTCCAAGACCCGCAACTTGCCCGGCGTTTGTCGCGGGGCGGACATCCTGGTGGCGGCCATTGGCAAGACCGCTATGGTGACCCGGGATTTTGTGAAACCAGGGGCCACGGTGATTGACGTGGGCATCAACACCATCACCGATCACTCAGAATTCCACAAATACTTTGCCGGAGACGCCGCCCGCGAGAAGAGTTTTAGCGAAAAGGGCTCGACACTCATAGGAGACGTAGACCCCCATGTAGCGGAAGTGGCCGGCGCCCTTACCCCGGTGCCCAGGGGCGTGGGGCCGTTGACCATCGCCATGCTCATGGTGAATACGGTGAAGGCCTGCAAGCTGCGGCGCGGGACCCGGTAAGCCGATGCTGCGCGTTGGATTGACGGGTGGCATTGCGTGCGGAAAATCCACTGTAGCCAAACTGTTTGCCGAGTTGGGTGTCCACGTGATCCAGTCCGATCAGACTGCCCATGAAGTCTATCGACCGGGCGGGCCTGTGTATGCGGAGGTGGTCCGACGATTTGGAGATGCCATTGTCAAACCAGATGGCGAGATTGACCGGGCAAGGCTGGCTTCCATTGTCTTCGGGGAAAACCGGATCGAGGAGCTGAACCGGATCGTACATCCGGCCGTTATTGAACGCCAGTCCGAGCTGATTCTTGAGATTGCCTCCAGAGAGCCGGACGCGATTGTTATGGTCGAAGCCGCCCTGATTTTTGAGGCCGGAACCGATGGCCGTTTTGAGAAAATGGTTGTTGTATCTTGCGCGCCGGAACAGAAGGTCACTCGTTTAGCTCAACGCGCCGGCATCGACGAGGCCGCGGCGCGGGCCGAAGTGGAGCGCCGAACCAAGGCGCAATGGCCGGATGAAGAAAAGATAAAGCGCGCCGACTATTTGATTGATAATTCCGGCCCGCTGGAGCGCACTCGGGCCCAGGTCGAAAAGATTTTTGCGGAGCTTAAGGTGCTTGCGAGAAAATAAGGGGAGCGAAGCTAAGAGCAGTGAACGTTCTACAGGGTAAATTGCTATGAAATTGATACGTCCCCTTATCCTGGCAATCTTGCTGGTTGCCGCCTTTTATGTGCTCACAACCCATCCGTTTGGATTTCTTAAGCCACCAGGCACTGGCGCCGGCCGTCCTACCCACGTCGAGTTGAAACAGGCTTCGGCTGCGCCAGCCTTTGATTCGGAAGAGCAGGAGAACATTGCCGTCTACAAAAAAGCGCTGCCCTCGGTGGTGAATATTACTTCCACGGCGGTTGCCTATGACTTCTTCTATGGCGCAGTGCCGCAGCAGGGGCAGGGTTCGGGCTTTGTGATTGACCCCACCGGACACATTCTTACCAACTACCACGTCGTTGAGGGGGCGCGACAGTTGGAGGTCACCACCAGCGACAAGAAAAAATATCGCGCGGAGATTGTGGGCACCGATCCTCAGCACGATCTGGCGGTGATCAAGATCTCCGAACGCTCCATTGCTCCGGCAACCCTGGGAGATTCCAAGAACCTGGTTGTGGGACAGAAGGTCTACGCCATCGGCAATCCATTTGGGCTGAGCGGGACCATGACCCGGGGAATCATCAGCTCCATACGCTCGGTGCGCGGCCAGCGTGGTTATATTGATGAAGCCATTCAAACGGATGCCGCCATCAACCCTGGAAATTCCGGCGGACCGCTGCTGAACTCGCGCGGCGAGGTCATCGCTATCAATTCCATGATTCTGACCGGCGGAGCAGAGCAGAGCGCAGGCATTGGCTTTGCCATCCCCATTAACACCGCCAAGGCCGTTTTGGACGATCTGGTCAGCATTGGGCGGGTACGCCGCCCCACGCTGGGAATATTTTCGCTTCCCATTGGGCCTGAACTGGCCGGCCAGTTGGGGCTGGCAGCAGACTCAGGATTGCTGATTGTCCAGGTTGCACCGGGCAGCGGCGCTGAACGCGCCGGATTGCGTGCCGGGAATCAGCGAGCGTTTCTCGGGAATTCGCCCATTTTGATTGGTGGCGACCTGATTGTGGCGGTGGACGGTCAGTCTGTTCAGGACCCTCAGGAGCTATCGCATATCATGCAGAACCGCCGCGCCGGAGACACGGTGACCGTAACCATCTATCGGGGCAAGAAAAAGATGGATGTGCGCGTGACTCTGGGTGAGGCAAAGTAGAGCGATCGGTAAAAATCACGGGATCGACGAAGCGCGGGCTTGTCTATGAGTTTGTCTGACGTGTGGCCTGAGGCCAGGAAATCAACGGAGATGCAGTTCCTCACCGCCGCCGAGGCGCGACGGATGGAGGCGGCAGAGGAATACGGCGCCCTGTATTACGCTCGCGGCATAAAGCCCGACCGGCCCAACTGGGGCACCGCCTGGGAAGCGTATGGGGGCGGACACATGGTTTTCGTAGCCAAGGGAGCCCCTGTGGGGCGAGCCCATGGCCTGGGCTTTGCCGGCAAGGTTACGCCTGAAGATATCCAGCATGTAGAGCGGTTTTATTTTGAGCGTAAGACCTCGGCCCAGGTGGATGTGTGCCCTTACGCCGATCGCTCGCTGTTTGAAGCTTTGAACCAGCGCGGCTTTCACGTGGCTGAATTCAATCAGACCCTGGCGCGCTGGATCAACCCGGCGGAGCCATTTGGCGCACGAGTCGGAGGCGTGGAGATTCGCCGGATCAGGAAAGAGGAGGCCGACGAGTGGTCTACCTTGCCGGCGCG
>DATMMY010000367.1:0-3079 GCA_035569515.1 Candidatus Solibacter sp.
CGCTGACCGAATCTTGGCGCCATGCTTATTGACCAGAATGGTTTCTGCCGCGCCACTGATGTGAGATCCATCGCCCCGTTGTCCGGAGACGGCCAGCGGCAGGGTCACGAGCACACGAGAGCTCCTGCGTGGCTGCTCAAATGTGCTTGGTGACGTCATCACGATGCTTAACAGTTGCTGGTGGTTCTAGTCGAGTGTACCGCCAACGCCCAGTGTTGGTTTCAAAAATCTCTTGTCCAGGCGCGTGAGAGGACATGTTCTTTTGTAACAAGCGTTGACGGCAAGGAAGGTTTGACCTTTGGAGATGGCGTGAGAGCGGCGATTGCCATCCGATTTCGCGGCGGGACCCGGTGTTTTCAGGGACCGTATTCAAAATACTCTCAAACGTGTGAACTCGGGCGCAGCCCGGTCCAGGCGTTCCGCCAGTTGCGGCAAGTGGCACGTGGGCACAGCCGGAAACAGATGGTGCTCTACATGAAAAAACATGTTGTAGGTGGCGGAGTTCTTGAGCAGCCCGCGCAGCGTACGCGCGAACGGCGTGCCCGAGTCGCAGTCGTGATGGACGGTCCAAACGGCAAAGAATGCTGTCAGGCACTGGCCCACAGACATGGCCGCCACATGGTATCGCAGCCAGACACTGGGAATGGCAATGGCTGCCACGACCACGGCGGCACTGACCATCAGTTCGACCACGATCCACCAAAAACTTGCGCCTCGCGCTTTTTTCAAGGCATTGACGTGCAGGCGAATAGGGAAAAGAGGTCCTACGACAATGGCCTTCCATGCTGGCATCCGGGCGCTGGCCCCTTCCACATCTTCTTCACCCAGACAATGCCGATGGTGATGAAGATGATTGATCTGCACCGCATGCATGGAGCCCAGCATAAGCGCGCTCAATGCGAACATGACCCAATCGCATCCCCGCCGGGAGAGGCCCAGCGCGTAATGGTAAGCATTGTGAACCTGGCGCAGGCCAACCAGAAAAAACATGAAAGAGGGGCCGAGGGCCAAAGCGAACCAGCCATGGCTTGCCATCCACAGCGAAACCAGTAGCCAGGGCAACGACAGCAACAGCTCGCTCGCGATTTCCGTAGAGCTGAGCGAGGTAAGATCTTTCCACTGCACCGAACGGATGCGCGGGTCCTCCAGGATTTCCGGTCTCATGTTGCAAGGCAGTGTACGAAACTGTAGCGGCCTGGTCTAGGGTCCTTTATTCGGTTCGTTCATGGACCTGATTTCTTTTTTCCTCTGGTACTTTGCCGGCCCGTTTCGCCGGAATCTTTTACGTTGCGCGTGCCTTCGATCAACCGCTGAATGGATTCCGCGAGAATTGGCCCAACAGTGCGCAATTCCTGCCGCGCTCCAGCGGCCTGCTGGCCCATGAGCGCCTCCCCTTCAGGTGTGATCGCCAGCGTCACCTGCCGCCGGTCAGACGCGGAGCGCGTACGGCGCAACAGGCCCCTCTCTTCGCAGCGGTCCACCAGCTCCACCATACTGTTGTGATTGAGCTGCATGCGCTCCGCCAGCGTGCTGATGGTCGGCGACTTGTCCTTGGGCAGACCCTTGACCGCCAGCAGTACCTGGTACTGCTGAGGGCTGTGGCCCACCTCTCTGGCTATCTCTTCCATGTGGCGCAAGTACTTGCGGATCTGATAGCGAAACTCCGCCAGCGCCGCGTACTCTGCGTCGTTCAACGGCTTATGTTCTTTCCCTGTGGCCATTGTATCGTCCTACGATGTTATGTGTCTTGCAATCCCTCTGATTCGAACCTGGGGCCGCTTCAAGACGTGGCCCATTATCGGGGCAACCTCCCTGGTCTGCAAGCGCTCTTTGCTACCTCCATGCTCCCGCATTTATGATCAAGGATTCGCTGCCAAGAACTTTTAAGGAGTCCGATTGATTCCCCGTTACACCCGCCCGGAAATGGGCCGCATCTGGAACGAAGAAAATAAGTTTCGCTGCTGGTTACAAGTGGAAACCGCTGCCAGCCTGACCCTGGCAGAAGCCGGCATTGTGCCGGCGGCAGCCGCCCAAGCCATTGCCGAACTCGGTGATTTCGATGTCAAGCGTATTCATGAGGTGGAAGCAGAGGTAAAGCATGACGTGATCGCCTTTACCACGGCGGTGGCGGAAAAGGTAGGCCCGGAGGCGCGCTGGCTGCACTACGGCCTCACCTCCAATGACGTAGTGGATACCGCGCAGGCCCTTCAGGTCAGAGAAGCTTCCAAAATCATTTTGCAGGATCTTCAGCGGCTGAAGGATGTTCTCTATCGCCGCGCGCACGAGTTCAAGCACACACCGATGATTGGCCGGACCCATGGCATCCACGCCGAACCGACCACCTTTGGCCTCAAGCTGGCCACCTGGTACGCGGAGGTAATGCGCGACATCACCCGATTTGAACGGGCAGCGGAAGAAATGAGGGTAGGCAAGCTCTCGGGCGCGGTCGGCACATTTGCCCATCTGGATCCGGAGATGGAAGAAAAAATCTGCCGTCGCCTGGGACTGGAGCCGGCCCCCATTTCATCTCAGGTGATCCAGCGGGACCGCCATGCGTATTACGTGGCCACGCTGGCGGTCATCACCGCCACGCTCGATAAAATTGCCACGGAGATCCGCCATCTTCAGCGGACTGAGGTACGGGAAGCGGAGGAGTTTTTCAGCGAAAAACAAAAAGGCTCATCCGCCATGCCCCACAAACGCAATCCCATTACCTGCGAGCAGATCTGCGGGCTGGCCCGCGTGGTGCGCGCCAATTCCCAGGCGGCCTTTGAGAATGTGGCCTTGTGGCACGAGCGGGACATCTCCCATTCTTCCGTGGAACGGGTGATCCTGCCGGATTCCACCATCTTGACCGACTATCTACTTCAGAAAACCAGCAACCTGATTGAAACCCTGCTGGTCTATCCGCAGCGCATGATGAAGAATCTGGAGAGCACCGGCGGCCTGGTGTTCAGCGGACAACTGCTCCTGGATCTCGCCGAGCACGGCATGTCGCGCGAAGACGCCTATCGGCTGGTTCAAAAACATGCCATGCGCGCCTGGAAAGAAGACCTGATCTTCCGCGACGAAGTCATGC
>DATMMY010000368.1:0-8557 GCA_035569515.1 Candidatus Solibacter sp.
CCTTCTGTGCCTGGGCCACCTCGTGCCAAATTTTGACGTGTCCGGTTTCTTTAAGGAATAGCGAACCGACTACAAATGTAATGAAAGCGACGACCATGGGATACGCCAGGCCCGCATAGAGATTGCCGGT
This sequence comes from Candidatus Solibacter sp., assembly GCA_035569515.1. Classification (GTDB taxonomy): domain Bacteria; phylum Acidobacteriota; class Terriglobia; order Terriglobales; family Acidobacteriaceae; genus Angelobacter. The sequence goes on from DATMMY010000368.1 coordinate 131, forward strand.
TGCGGCGCAGGTCCATACGCCAATCAACGGCAACATACCCCCGAACACCCCGTTTCCGATGTGGTACGGCAGCGATAAGGAGGTATACCTGATCTTTGCCGGGAATGCCTCCACCAGATAGGCAGCAATCGGCCCATACACCATGGTTACAAAAATCATCTGGAGAAACACCAGGCCGACCAGCACAGGAACATTCGGGTTGGCCGCTTCCTTAGCCGGTATAAGGTTACCGGAAGCATCTCGCGTTTGCGGCAGCAAGACGGTTGCGCCGGTGGCTTTGGCCTTTGTGGAGCGGAATGTATCTACGTTGTTGCCAGCGGCATCGTGCATAGCGTGATAAATCGGCACATAGCAAATCACTGCGAGCAAGCAACCCGCCATGATAATTTTCTTCCTCCCAATCCTGTCCGAGAGGGCGCCAAAAACAGTGAAGAAGGGCATGCCGAGCAGCAGCGCAATTGCGACGATGTAGTAGCTGGTACGAACATTCACTTTGAGTATTGTTTGCAGGTAGAACAGAGCATAGAACTGGCCCGTGTACCAGACAACACCCTGTCCGGCGGTTGCTCCGAAGAGCGAGATGAGCACCTGCCGCAGGTTTGGCCACTGAGTAAAGGCTTCCTTGAGCGGCGCAAGGGAGGTCATGCCGGCACTCTTGATCTCCGCATAAATAGGCGATTCTTTCATTCTGAGTCGAATATATAGAGCGATGATGACCAGGATGAACGAAATCAAGAAGGGAATGCGCCATCCATAACCACTGAAGTGCTCAGGAGTCATGGAATATTGGGTGCCGAGGACGACCAGAATGGAGATAAACAGCCCCAGTGTGGCTGTAATCTGAATAAAGCTGGTGTAGAAGCCGCGCTTGGTGTCAGGTGCGTGCTCCGCAACGTAAACCGCCGCTCCTCCATATTCACCGCCCAGCGCCAGCCCTTGCAGCACGCGAATCGCTAGAAGAGCAACCGGAGAAAACCATCCCGCCTGAGCAAATGTGGGAAGCAGGCCGATGAGGGCGGTCGTAAATCCCATGATTGTGAGCGTAACCAGGAAGGCGCGCTTGCGTCCTACCAAGTCGCCAATTCGGCCAAAGAAAAGCGCACCAAAGGGGCGCACGATAAAACCTACCGCGAAAAGAGCCAGATAAGCGGTATAGGCAAAGGTATCGTTTCCCTGAGGGAAGAACTTCAGAGATAGAGTGCTGGTAAGACTGCCGAATATGTAAAAGTCATACCATTCAATCATCGTTCCCACGGACGAAGCGAAAATAACCGTCCAGATCTTAGAACCTGCAAGTACTTCAGCATCGGATAATGTTGTTCCTGAGCGTGTAGCCGGGGTCTCAGCCATATTTTCTCCTTGAACGGTCGCAGAACTTTTTACTTCCTTATTAATATTCCGTCAAGCCTTTCTTTTCAATACCTTAGTTTTTGAGGCTTTGGTCACCAATTAGTGGCTATTTTGATCGAAAACACGGTTCTTTATGGCGCCACCTGCGTTATCCTGAGCACAGTCAATGCGTCCCTGGAAATTCAAAAAACGCAGCACCGGTTCTTTGAAGAGGTTGCAGGTCCTGCGCCGCCGGTTTGCCCGGGAACTTGCCACTCGCAGCGGACCTTCGAAATTCTCTTCCCGCATAGGCGTTGTACTTTCAGGTGGCGGCGCCCGAGGCGCTTATGAGGCCGGGGTGCTGATGGCGTTTCAAGACGCCAAGGTGCCCACCCACATTATCGCGTCCACCTCCGTGGGCAGCATCAACGCTGCTTCCTATGTTGCCCATTCCCAGGGCCTGGTTGGGAATGCCGAACCACTGGTGGCCTCCTGGGTCGAGTTGACTCCGGACATGCTGGGAATCGACTGGTCACGCTATATTTTTGTGCTTGCAGGGCTCATTGCCGCCTCCGCGGGTATCGGCAATTTTTTATGGCAGTGGATGCAGGAGCGCGGCATTTACTTCCATTCCCATAATCCCAAACTCACGCGGCTGGCGCTGGCCGCTGCCGGAATAGGGATTCTATTTTTTGCCGACCGGCTTTCCTACATCGGCTATCTCGCGCTGAACCTGCTGAGGGGGCGTCCCTGGGAGCCGGACCGCCGCAAGGCCTGGACCTCGCTGGGCGCGAATGTCATGGTGTGGGGTTTTGTCCTGATATTTCTTAATTTCACCCATGTTCATATCCCCTGGCCGGGCTACGAGTATTTTGATCTGAGCGCACCGGTGCCGGTGATTCTGTGCATCTTTGCCGGATGGGCATGCTGGCGCGTATTGCGTGCGCCTCTCAGCAAGCTCAGCCATCGTTTTTTGCGGATGCCGTTGCGTACCGGCCTGTTTGCGAATTTCGAGCGCACGAAGTTCCTGCGCGAGCGCATTCCGGAAAAGGGCATTCAGGAGTCCGAGATCCACGTGGTCATGACGGCCACCGACCTGCAACACGGTACCGGCCGTTTTTTCTGCAATGCCAGCGTTGAAGATCTGCTCAAAGATCCCAGCGTGCAAGAAGATTTTGTTCGCGCTGAAATCGAGCATTCGGAGGACATGGTGCAGGCGGCGGTGGCGTCCTCCGCTTTTACCTTTGCCTACGAGGCTGTGCCGCATGAAGGCCGGCTGTGGACGGACGGCGGAATCATTACGAACCAGCCTATTCGTCCTGCGCTTCGCCTTGGCGCCGACGTCCTTTTTCTGGTCATGATGACGCCGCTCCAAGGCCCGGACGAAGCAGGGCAGGTCAAGACCCTTCTGGACGTGGGCATTCATGCTGTGGATATCCTGGTGTCGAATAATTTTAAATACGATATCGCCACGCTCGACAACATCAACCAGCTCTGCTCCGTGTACGCGAAGGAGCTGGGCGTAAAACCCGAGCAACTGGAACTTGAAGTGGGTAAGCAGCACTACCGCTACGTGCAATCCTTCAACATCACACCGCAAAAGCCCCTGACCGCAACCACTCTGGATTTTGACGGAGAAATTATCGCTCCCATCATCGTGCAGGGATACAAGGACGCAACTAAAGTGTTGAAGGAATTTCTGGACTACGAAGCCGCGCGCCCATCGCGCGAATCGTGCCAGGTGGTCCGGCTGGCAGCCGAGCGGCCTGAAGGGAATTTCAGGGCCACGATGGGCGGGTAACGATCAAAGGCAACACCTACGATGGAGGCACATCGCAGCCGAGCCGCAACCAAAAGCAAAACCCACCACGGAGACACGAAGGCACGGAGACGACACGGAGAAAACCAAAAACCAATTTCACCGCGGAGACGCGGAGAAGGAGACGTTCGAAGTTAGTGGCAATACGGTTTCACGTAAGCTTTCCTCGAATCTACTCGATTAATAGATTTGCCGGGGTGATGAGAGAAACCTTATGTCCCTTTGTGAGGACACATTATTCCCTAAACCGATCTAAGTGAACCGTACTGACGTTAGTGGTACGAAAGGCATGTTACTCGTACCGCAATGCCTCAATCGGACTCAGGCCGGCGGCTTTGCGGGCCGGATAATAGCCAAAGAACACCCCGACAGCAATTGAGAATAGCACTGCCACCAGGACAGCAACCAAGGAAACCGAGGCTGCCCATCCCAGCACGATGGGCATCAGCACGGAGACTGTCAGGCCCAGCAGAATTCCTATTGCTCCGCCTATGAAGCTCAAGGTCACGGCTTCAATGAGGAACTGGCGCTGAACGTCGCTCTCGGTTGCGCCGATCGCCATGCGGATGCCGATCTCACGGGTGCGCTCGGTGACCGAGACCAGCATGATATTCATAATGCCGATTCCACCTACCATGAGCGAGACGCTGGCAATGGACGCCAGCAACAGAGTCAGGACCTTGCCTGCCTGATTGGCTACCTCGGCGACATCCGCCAGGTTGCGGACAAAGAAGTCATTGTCCTGGCCGGGGCGGATTTTGTGCCGGTCTTTTAATAGCGCCTCAATCTGCTGCTGGGCCGCATAAGAAGATTCTTTCGATTTGGCGGAGACGCTGATGTAACGGAGCCAGTTTTGTCCGGTAATCTTCTTCTGCAAGGTGCTGATGGGAACAATGATGGTGTCGTCCTGGTCATCTCCCATGGCGGCTGACTGGCCCTTGGGGGTCAGAACGCCTACTATCTTGAATGGCAGGTTGGAGATACGAATCGTCTGGCCTACCGGCTCAACCGCGCCAAAAAGGTTTTTCCGCACGGTCTCGCCGATCACTGCTACGTTGGCCGCCAGCGTCACATCTTCCTGGGTGAAAGAAGTTCCCTCACGCATGGGCCATTCGCGAATTTGAAAGTATTGGGGCTCAGTCCCGTTGATCCTGGTGCCCCAATTATCGTTGCCAAAGACCACCTGGGCCCCGGTGCCGGTTCCGGGCGCCGCAAGCGCAACCGCCGGGCACTCGCGCATGATGGCCTGCACGTCATCATTTATCAGGGTCTTGGTGTTGCCCATGCCCATGTGAACGCCGCCCCGGTTCATGGTGCCGGAGCCAACGAACAACATGTTCGATCCCATGGCAGCGATCTGCTGCTGTACCTGCTCCTGCGCGCCCTGGCCCAGCGCGACCATGGCGATGACCGCGCCCACACCGATGATGATGCCCAACATGGTCAGGGTGGAGCGCATCTTGTTGCGGGCCAGGGCACGCAACGCTAACCGAATTGTGGCGACGAGCTCTTCCACGTCTAGTCCTCAACTGCCGGCAGGGTTTTCAGCACGTTTTCCGCAAGCGAGCGATTCGCAATCGTGTCGTCTTTCTTGATTTTGCCGTCGCGGAAGACGATGGCGCGTTTAGCGAACTGGGCGATATCCGGCTCGTGCGTGACCAGCACAATCGTTAGGCCTCGCTCTTCATTCAGTCTTTGAAAAATCTCCATGACCTCAACGGAGGTGCGGCTATCCAGGTTGCCAGTCGGCTCGTCTGCCAGCAGAATGGCAGGCTGATTGACCAGCGCCCGGGCAATGGCGACTCTCTGCTGCTGGCCGCCGGAAAGCTGCGAGGGAAAATGGTCCATCCGGTCACCCAGGCCTACCATCTCCAGAGAGGCTTTCGCCCGCCGCAAGCGCTCCTGCTGCGAGACGCGCGCATAGAAGGCCGGCAGCTCAGTGTTCTCCAGCGCCGTGGTGCGCGCCAGCAGGTTGAACCCCTGAAAGACAAACCCGATCTTCTGATTGCGGATGGCGGCCAACTGCTTCTTGTTCAAGGTGGAGACGTCAATTCCTTCCAGAAGGTAGCGGCCGCTGGATGGCTGATCCAGGCAGCCAAGAATGTTCATGAAGGTAGATTTTCCGCTGCCGCTGGCGCCCATCACCGCCACAAACTCGCCTCGAAAAATCTCAAGGGTCGCGCCCCGCAGTGCGTGGACGCGATTCGAGCCTAGCTCGTAATACTTGTGTACCTCTTCCACGCAGATCACCGCATCGCCCGATGCGCGGGCCGGCACATCCGGTTCCACGGTACTGGTAACGGCCTTGGCCATGTTGCTTACCTGCCCCGTGGCGGGCCTCCAAAGCCGGGGGCGTTCCGGCTGGCCTGGCCTTTTGTAGCGCCGGTAATCAACGGATCGCCTTCATTGATCTGCCCCTTGAGCACCTGCACCAGAGCAGTGGTTGCGTGGTCGGTAATGCCGGTGCGGACCTGCACCGGCTCCAGTTTTCTGGTGGGGAGCATCTTCCAGATTACGGCGATGTCCGTGGCCCCGCGCGCCTCGCGGCGTTGTTGCTGCGCCTGCGCGCCATTGTCGGACGGCGCGGTGGCAGTTGGGCGGGGAGTCTTTTGCTGCTCTCCGTCGCCCTGGCCCCGCATGCTGGGAGGGGCGATCCCGGCATCTGCGTAAAGCTGGCGAAGCTCTTCAGGTTTCAGATCGGGTTTATAGCGCAAGGCCGCGTTCGGGACCTTCAGCACATCGTGGGCCGAGGCCACGGGGATGGTTACGTAAGCCGTCATACCTGGAAAAAGCTTCAGCTCCGGGTTATCAAACTCGATGATGGTGTCGTAGGTGACCACATTCTGCACGGTGGTCGCGTTCATGCGAATTTGCGCGACGCGTCCGTGGAATTCATCGTTGGGGAAAGCGTCCACTTTAAAGGTCACTGGCTGGCCTGATTTAATTTGCCCTACGTCGGACTCGTCCGTTTTCGTATAGACCTGCATCTTGGTCAGGTCCTGGGCAATGGTAAATAGAGTTGGAGCCTGCAGCGAAGCGGCTACGGTTTGGCCAATGTCGATACTTCTGCTCACCACCACGCCGTCGATGGGTGCGCGAATCACAGTATGGTCCAGGTTGGTCTGGGCCACGGTTACAGCAGCATCTTTCTGAGTGACTTGCGCGTTGGCCTGGAGCACTCCTGCTTCGGCGGCTGAAATCGCCGACTTGGCCGCATCTTCGTTTGCCTTGGAAACATCGAGCGCCTGCGCGCTCATCACGCCCTGAGAGGCCAGAGGTTTGGTGCGCTCGTAGTCGGCGCGCGCCTGGGCTTCTGCGGCCTTGGATTTCTCCAGATTGGCTTTGGCTGCGCTTGCATTGGCCCGGGCGTTCTCGAGGTCAGCCTTGGCCTGCAGCAAGGCCCCCTCAAACAGCGATGGATCGATGCGAGCAATGACCTGGTTCTTCTTTACCTTGGAGTTGAAGTCGGCATAGAGCTTGTCGATGGTGCCGGAGACCTGGGAGCCCACTTGCACCGTGATGACTGCGTTGATGGTGCCGGTGGCTTCCACAACGTCGCGAATGTCGCCGCGACCAACCTTTTCAGTGAAGTACTGGGTAGAGTCGCGTCCGGTCAACATGCGTGCCGCGATGGCGCCGATGGTTACAGCCACAATAAGAAGAGCGATCCAGATTTTTTTGGCTTTGTTCACGGTTGTTCTTAATTAACGATCCAGTTAATTCCTGCTAAGAGATTAGACGGAACGCGCCCGGAAAAGTCTCCCAGTGTAGGGGTGCTGGGAAAATGCAGCTCGCCCAGGAAAGATGTCCCATCACAAAGATTCTAGTCCGCTGATAACTCCTGAACAATTCTAGCTTTACACTAACTGCAAAACGAAAAATGGTATCCCGTTTGCGCTCGCAAAGATAGAGGGCCTTGCCTGTTCTTAATTATTCTTAATAAAGCTTGTCACACGAGGACGACTCGAAGGAGATTGTGGGCATTACCCGATGATTAACTTTTCGCTGGGCTATCCGCTTGAGCAGCGGCTTGTATGGCCTTCTTCTTCCGCCGGCTCAGCACAAACGGGCGACGCCGGCGGCGCTCCACTCGTTTATCGATCTTCTTCCAGAATCCGACAAAGTAATCCCAGGCGGAAATTACCGAGACTGCCACCATGAACCAGATGGCCATGTGCGCCGTAAGACGGACTGGAATAATGAAGAATTTGAAGTCCCAGAAATCCCACTGCATGGCTAGAATTGCGGCCACCACAGAGACGATCTGGACCACCATTTTGAACTTGCCCAAATCGCTGGCTTCAATGGTGAAGCCCTCAGAGGCGGCAATCGAGCGCAGCCCGGACACCAGGAATTCCCGGCCAATAATAATCACCGCGATCCAAACGTTCACAACCGAAGGAATGAGCTGTACCAGGGTGATGTAGGCGGCGGTGATCATCAGCTTGTCCGCCAGCGGGTCGAGCAGGATTCCCATGGTAGTGATCTGTCCGCGCCGCCGCGCCAGATAGCCGTCCAGGCCGTCCGTGATTGAGGCCAGGATAAAGAGGACGGAAGCCAGGACCACACGGTCCGCGTAGAAGCTCGCAAAATGCGGACGGTTGAAATAGGGACTGGTAAGAATCCAGATGAGCAACGGAATCGTCGCTATACGCGAGAGCGTAATGTAGTTCGGCAGGTTCACAAGGGTGAGCAGCCGCAGGCACGGCTGCTCAGATTATCCTCAGAAAACCATGCCAGCGCAAACTGAGAGCGATCATTTTCGTCCGTTCACGGTATTCAGGCATTTCGTATACAGGTCAAGCAGATGGGCGGCGTAATCTTCCGCTTTGTTGACTGTGCCACCCTGGAATCCAGCGCCCGGAGTGCCGGTTTTTCCGTAACTGGTTGTGACGGCAATAAACTTCATCATGTCCAGGGCGATGTCTTCATTGCGCCGAGAGCCTACGAGTGATGAGAGCGGGTCCATCGTTCCTCCAAGAAACATTTTTTAGGATGCCAACTCTATTATAAAGATGGGGAGATCTCGAATCGGGTGATCGGGTGATCGGGTGATCGGGTGATTTAGACCTAAACAATAATCATACTAAATATTTTCAGGACTTTGGCGGCATTTTTCTGGGACAGAGTCGTAGCGAATCGAAGCTTCAGTGATTAAGCGACTCAACTTGATTTCCGATTTTGATTTTCAGATCACCCGATCACCCGATGTCCCGATCACCCGATTCTTCTATGTTTCGATTGCTACATGACAGATGCGTCCAACAATGTAGTCCGCA
>DATMMY010000369.1:0-10360 GCA_035569515.1 Candidatus Solibacter sp.
TATCTCAAAATGAAATCGCGTGATCACCTCGCCTTGAGGAGAGAGTACCTCCAGCACAAAGCGGTCTGTGACTCGCATCTGGCTGGCGTCGAAGTTGATGCGGTAGACGCGCTCATCGTATGGGATGTCGCCGGGAACGCCGATCATCTGTACGGACACAGGCTGGACGGAGCGCTTCTCAATGCCGTCGTAGACTTTGAGATTAAATTTCAGCTTCAACAGGAAGTCGTTTGGGTCCCCAGAGCTGTTGATTGCGGTGATTGCATCGCTTTGAACAGTCTTGCGGAGAGAAGCTGTGATACGGAAGCTGAAGTCGCCGGGGAAGCGATCAAGCGTGCGGCCGTCGGCGGAGACGATTCTGGCATTCACCCCTTCATCAATCTGCTGCGCGCCTTCCAACTCAGGGCACTCGATCAGCCCAAGAACGGACACCATGGTACCCGCCGGTTTCAGCACAACAACGTCATAGCCGACCGGCATGGCCGGCCGATAAGTGGTATTGGACGATGAGCCTGTCGCTCCACCGAACAGGTTGGGGCTCAGCAGTAAGGCGATTCCAGGCAGCCAGAAACGAAAATTCGTTAGCGCTTTTTTCACCATACGCTTGCCCCTTGATTCAGCCCATGATGTGGCGCAGCAGGGTCGCGCCATGTTACACATTAGAACGGTTTCGGAGTTGGTGGGGGCCCCCCGGACTTTGCACCCGGGTTAAAGCCGTTGAGTTAACTGCTCACTCTTTCAGAGAGGAAAAACGGGAAAAAAGATGTATCGGCTGCTATGTTTTACTGCCCACCCTGACGACGAGGCGGGAGGCTTTGGGGGAACCCTGCTCCAGTACGGCGAACGAGGCGTGGAGACCCACGTGATTTGCCTGACCCCTGGCCAGGCGGCCACGCACCGGGGCGGAGCCAAATCCGACGATGAACTTGCCCGGATGCGCCGCCAGGAGTTTGCCAGCTCCTGCAAGCTGCTCAGGATCACCAGCGGAACGGTCCTCGACTATCCCGATGGACGCCTTGACCAGCAGGGTTTGCTGACGGTTGTGGAGGCCCTCGCTCGCCGTGTGCGGGAGTTGCGTCCCCAGGTAATCATGACCTTCGGGCCGGAAGGAGCCATTACCGCACACGCTGATCACTCCATGGTTTCCATCTTCGCCACCATGGCCTTTCATTGGGCTGGACGCACCAACCGGTTCCCCGACCAGTTGCAATGCGGGCTGGAAGTTCATCGCGCCCAGAAGCTTTATTACAGCACTACTCTTTTCACCATGCCTGACCGGCAACCGGTGGCTCCTCCTCCGTCGACGGCGGTGATCGAATTGGGCAAAGCTGGATTGGAGGCAAAGATTGCGGCCTTCAAGTGCCACACCTCCCAGGCTCCCCTGTTTCCATTTTTCGAGGAGACCGTGCGCAAGCGGGGGTCGCAAGAGCTGTTTCATCTCGCAGCCAGCCTGAAACCAGTGAAAGCACAGCTTGAAACGGATTTGTTTGCGGGAGTGGAGTGATCTTTACCGCAAAGGACGCTAAGGGCGCAAAGGGAACCAGTACTTTCTTACCACGGATTTTCGCTGATAAACGCTGATCGAGAAGCAATTGGCAAATAGCAATTAGCAAAAAGCCAGAGTCCCTCCTTTGCAGCTTTTCTTATGCAAGCCGAGATATTTACCACTGATTTCCACTGAGACCACTGATCAAGAAGCAGTTGGTAATTGGTAACTGGCAATTGGCAAAAAAAACATCTGATCGGTGGCTTCATTATAGGCAAGGATCGCCACAGTGGCTTGCATAAGAAAAGCCCGCACAGTGGCGGGCTCTTTGATTTTGCTGAGTGCTGACTGCTGAGTGCTAAATGCTATTTTGCTAATTGCTATTTGCTATTTGCCTTCTGCCAGCGGCTTGATGATCTCACTCAAGATGTCTGGCTTGGATTCGTCTCGCACCAGGTGCGGGTATTTCTCGCCATCGTGATAGTTGATGGTGACGGCCTTGATGAAGTCGCCATTGGCCACTAGAACTTCCAGATCGGTCCCGTTGGCTTTGCCGGCTTTCAGAGCGTCTTTCAGGACGTCTCCATTGAACCTGCGGCCATTCACGGCCACCAGTTCCATGCCGGGAGCGATATTGGCTTTCCACGCCGGGCTGTTGACGATCACGTCGCGGACGACGCCTTTTTCATCCAGCGCCAGACCTAAGGAGAAACGTGCGTCTACCGTGTGGCGGCTCTTTTCCTGGCCCTTGGTGATCTCGCTGGCGTTCTCGTCGTAGACCAGCTTCCAGCCGCCGTTGACGATGCCGCCCAGGGGCGCGCCCGGGCCGTAGGTGTCCAGGCGGTCCCGCAGGAACTTATGCCAGTCATGGGGAGCAACCTGATTGAGGGCGCTTACCACATCATCAAATTTGTACTTCACTACCTTGGGTTCGGTATTCTGCCCGCCGTGGAAGAGGCGGCAGAAATCATTGAGCGATTTCTGCCCGTTGGTCTGCTGCCGGATCACGGTATCGGCTTCCAGCCAGATCAGGAAGCCTTCAGGGTAGAAATCCACACTGCGCCGCCAGCTTTGGAATTCTGCGGGCGAACTATAGAGGACCTGCGCGGCGTCGGCAGTGTCCTGCAATGGCCGCCAGCTTCGTCCGGGAGTGTTGTCCAAAGCGGCTGCGGTCTCCGCGGCCTCATCCAGAAACTGCTGCTTGTTCCACAGCCCGCTGCGCGCGGTGAGCACTTCGCCCAGATACTGGGTAAGACCTTCGTAGACCCACAGCAAATCGCCCTTCATGGGCTCCTGGTAATCAGGCGTGGCCAGCCCTTCGGGACGGCGATATTTACCGTTCCATGAGTGCGTCATCTCATGCGGCAACAGGCTCGCAGCCAGTACGCGCATGTCTTCATCAATCAAGGTGCGCTCGGAGACCCGGTCGTCGCTGGACTGATGGTGCTCCAGCCCGAAGTGCGCGACGCGGTCGCTCAACGTCAGCAGAAAGTGATATTCGCGATAATGGCGTGCGCCGAAGAGAGCGCCGGTCTCAGCCACCAGCCGCTTGTATTCGTTGATGACCTCAGGCGGCACCTGCAAGGCGGCCTCGCTGTCCGAAGCCATGTCGAGGAAGTGCGGGATCGGCCCTTCCGCACTCAGCGGGAAACGGCGAAAGTGCCTGCCCGCCAGAACTGGAGAATCCACCAGGGTGGTCAAAGAGACGGTGCGGAAGTTGATCTGCCCGTTGCCTTCATTGTCCACGGGCAAGGCCGTTCCGTAATGCCAGTCCGCGGGAATCTTGAGCGAGGCAGTGATGGGAATATCGTCCGAGTGTTTGCCGGGCTGATACAACACCAGTTGGTTCCAGCTCACCATATCGAGCTGGGCGGTAGCTGAAGCGCCGGAAGAAAAGCCCTCGGGAGGAGCAGGCAGTACCAGGTCCAGGCGCGCTTCCAGCGTGCTCACGCCCGCCGGAACGTTCACGTGGAAAGCAAACATCTCCACCAGATCGCGGCTCCAGGTAAGCCGCTGCCCATTGGCAAAGAACTGCAGACCGGTGAGATCGCCAATCGGTCCGGTGGGCCCGTGTTCGCCCGGGATCCACTTAGGATAAGTCACTGTCACCCTGCCTTGGCTTGGGGTGACCGGTATTTGAAGCTGGGCATGCAGTATCTTTTCGGGCGCATGCGTAGCGTCCACCGTGATCCGTATAGGTTGGACCGGTGCGGGCGCCGGCTGGGCTGATTTACGTTGGCTATGAGCTGCAATCGAGCTTAGAAGAAGAGCGCACACAACCGTGCGCTGGAACGAACTCATCATTATTGTTTTCTCCGATGGCCCGTTCAGCTTAAAGAATGGCGGCAGGAAGATGCAAGCCGGGGGGATCGGGGGATCGGGGGATCGGACAGAGGCTACCCCATTGCCCCACGTTGTTAAATGCAATTTGCGTCTTATTTCTTTTTTTTCGCCGGCTTTGCGGGTTCCGGTTGCGATCCGGTTACGCTGGCCAGCACTTTGTCGAAGGCCTCTTTGGCCGTCAGCTCCTTGGTGCGGCTTTTGTTCTGGCGGTACTTATGTTCGCCGCCACAGGTGCGGCAACGCGTCTTGAGCACTTCGTCGCCGGCCATGGCGACAATGGAATGATCAGTGCTGCGCTTGCAGCGGGAACAGTGATCGTCAATGTCATCGCCCAGTCGCATAGTTCCCTCCTGTATGAATATTCTAGAGCGGTTCCGGAAGATGAAACTCTTCCGGATATGATTAAATCTTTATCGTGCCTTCCAAACCACGCGGCAAATTTATCACCTTTGAGGGCCTTGATGGGGCCGGCAAGTCAACCCAATTGAAAAAGCTTGCTGCCTACCTGCGCAAACGGGGCGTGGATGTAATCATCACCCGGGAACCTGGCGGGACCTCTTTGGGTAGCCGCCTGCGGGCAGTGCTGCTCAATTCACGCACCTCGGGCCTTTCTCCCATGGCGGAGCTGGGGCTCATGTTCGCGGATCGGGCCCAGCACATTGACGAAAAGATACTTCCGGCTTTGGAGCGCGGCCAATGGGTCCTCTGCGACCGCTTCAGCGACTCCAGCGAGGCCTACCAGGGAGGCGGACGAGAGCTCGGCAGCCAGGTAGTGCATCAACTTCACAAGCTCCTCTGCCACAACCTGAAGCCCGATCTCACTATCCTGATGGTCTCCGACCTTTCCGCGAGCATCGCCCGCGCCCGCCGCCGCAACACGGCAAAATCAAAAAAGAAAAAAGACGAAAACCGCTTTGAACGGGAGCAAGAGTCGTTTCACCAGCGCGTTATGGACGCCTACCTGTCCATTGCCAAACGGGAACCCGAGCGGGTTGTGAAAGTTGACGCGCGGGAACCTATACCGGCGGTCCACGAGACGATTGTGCGTAGCGTGGAAGAGAGATTCAAATTTTAGATTGCCAGAATTGCCAAAATTGAAAAGCCACACCTTTTTTTACCGCTGATTTTCGCTGATTAACACTGATCGGACTTGAGGGAAGCCCAGGGCCCGGCCGCCAAGGCCCGGACTACATAGAACACTGATCGGATCTAAAGCAACCTCAATTTTTCTTCGTCCTACTTACTTTCTCTTGCTACAGGGTTCCCTCGCTTTGCTCGGGAAGTGGGACCTGCTGCTCGGTACCGCATTCCGATTCGTGTTCATTCGCGTTAATTCGTGGCTAAATCGGTTTTCGCTTTAGCCAGAACTGTCATGCGTTTTCTACAACTTACAAGGGAGTCTCTGGAGAGAGAGGCGAGGGGCAAAATTTCAAATTTGAAATTTCAAATTTGAAATTTTCGCGTTCGTATGTGTGGTTAAATGGTTTTCTGATGAGTTTCACGGATTTCTATGGCAATCCGGATGTTGTGAGGCGCTTGCGTGAGATGCTGGCGCGGGACCGTTTTCCGCATGCGGTCATACTCGCGGGTCCTGAAGGGGCGGGCAAATACACGCTGGCGCTAAAGCTGGCCCGCACGATGAATTGCCTGCATCCGACCCAGAGTGACGGTCTGCCGGACTATTGCGGTTCGTGCAGCAACTGCCGCCGTATTGGTGAATCCGAGGATCTGGATGCCAGATGCGCTGAGGCTGTGGAAGCCCGCGAGGAAATGCGCGATACCGACAAGCGAGAAACGCGCATCCTGATCCAGACGCATCCGGATGTCCTGGTAATCCCGCCCGACCCTCCGCAGATGATGATCAAGGTAGACCAGGTGCGCCGCGTGATCGGAACCGCCCGATATAAGCCGCAGGATGCCAGCCGGCGCGTCTTTATCTTCACCAACTCGGTGTTTATCAAAGAGGCAGCCAATTCATTGCTGAAGGTCCTGGAAGAACCGCCGGATTTCGCCACTATTTTCCTGCTGGCCAGGAATCCCGGAGAGCTGCTGCCCACCATCCGCTCCCGTTGCATCAGTTTTGCGCTGGCGCAGCTTTCGATCACGCAGGTTGAACAATATCTGGCTGTCCAGCGGCCCGAATGGAACGTCCGCCAGCGGCAGCTTGCGGCGCGCATCAGTGGAGGCGCCATCGGCAAGGCGCGCTCTGTCAATCTGGAGGCCTATGTAACGTCACGGAAAGACGCGCTGGCCTTGCTCCACAGCGCACTGCAGTCCGACGATCACTCGCCCCTGTTTCGGACCACCGAGACCTACAAGGGGGGAGCCGAAGGAAAGGAAAAGACTGACCAGCTCGTGGCCGCTCTCTATTCCCTGCTGAAGGATCTTCTGGCGCTCATTTCCGGCACGCCGGAGTTAGTGCAAAATGCGGACATCACCTCTGAACTCAAGACTCTGGCCTCGAACGTAAATCTTCAATGGATCACGAACGCCACACGTCAACTTGGGCAGTTCCAAAATGGGATGCGCCGGAATGTGCTCCGGCCATTGTCCCTGGACGCATTTGCGCTCTCTCTGGAACGTTAATTGTCAACAAAATTTTACAGATTGGTCATTTGAATCCTCGGCCATGCTGTGATACGTTAGCAACAACCCGCAACGGAATTCCCGGCAACTCTCAGGGATCAGCTTTCGCTTTCCCGGTCGGCGTTAACTGTGTCGACGCTACTCTCATGGCGGGAGACGGAGCATACAAAAAATGAAGGATGGAATGGAATCAACAGCCGCACGACAGGCGCCCGAAACGGGCCAGGAAGAATTTGTCAGCCGCAAGCTCATCCGGCCGTCTTTAAGCGCTCCTCCGCAGAGGACTGAACCGGTTTCCGAACGCCGTGAGCGGCTGGAACGCACCGACCGCATGCCTTCGGTCCGAAGATCCAGCTCTGCCGACCAGACCCATGCCGAGAACTTTTACTACCAGAAGCAGATTCAGAGCCAGACCCCGGTAGTTGTGGTACTGAAAGACGGCGAGCAGATCCAGGGATTGATCGAATGGTACGACAAGAACTGTCTCAAGCTGACTCGTCCCGGCGGCACAAATTTGCTGGTTTACAAACCTGCGATTCGGTACATCTATAAAGCCGGCGAAGTGCGGAATTCTTAAAAGCAGCATTCAGCAATTAGCACTCAGCATCCGGCCAAAACGGCAATTGGCAATTAGCCAAAGGTTGGGTTCGAGGATCCAAGTACTCTCCTCGAGTACACAGTCCTTTCCCCGCACTTCTGTGGCGATCCATTCAACTTCCAAATCGTGGGGCTCGAAGTCCGAGCGCACAGCAGCCATGTGGCCAATTGCTAATTGCCATTTGCTAATTGCTTCCTCCGGCTGATTTGCTAAGTGCTGACTGCTTAGATCTTTGGCAGCACAATCCCTGTCTGCTTCTGGTATTTGCCTTGCTTGTCTTTGTAGCTGATCTCGCAGGGCTCGTCTGACTGGAAGAAGAGAATCTGGCACAGGCCTTCATTGGAGTACACCTTGGCGGGAAGCGGTGTGGTGTTGGAGATTTCCAGGGTAACAAAGCCTTCCCATTCGGGCTCAAACGGCGTCACGTTCACGATGATGCCGCAGCGGGCGTAAGTCGACTTGCCCACGCAGATGGTCAGCACGTCGCGCGGGATCTTGAAGTACTCCACAGACCTCGCCAGGGCAAAGGAGTTGGGCGGGATCAGGACGGAGTCGCCCCGAACGGTGATAAACGAGCGTTCATCGAACTTCTTGGGATCCACAACCGCCGAGTTCACGTTGGTAAAGATCTTGAATTCGTCGGCCACCCGCAGGTCGTAACCGTAAGAAGAAACGCCGTAAGAAATGACGCCTTCTCGCATCTGGCGATCATTAAAGGGGTTGATCATGTCATTTTCAATTGCCATCTTGCGGATCCAGCGGTCGCTCTTAATTGCCATGAAAAGGGGTCCTTGGTTTCGAATGTTCTTCGCCACGGGCCTGTACTGGGCCAGCATTTACCTGGTTTGATGGCGAGAGCTCATCTTATAAGCGATCTCGTCCATTGACAACATACGTAAAAGTTCCATAGTATCTGCAAGTTACACCGTTTATGCGACTTTAGGAGAGCCCGCCAGTGATCAAGCTCGATATCATCAACGAAGTCGTCACTAAAACCGGTATCACCAAGACCAAGGCTGAACTGGCGGTGGAGACCGTGTTTGAAAGCATGAAACAGTCCCTGGCTAAAGGCGAGCGCATTGAATTGCGCGGCTTTGGCGTGTTCAACGTGCGTCCGCGCAAGACCGGCATAGGACGCAATCCGCGCACCGGAGCCGAGGTGAATATCCCGCCTGGGAAGGCCGTGCGCTTCAAGCCTGGTAAGGAGTTACAGTCCATCGACTAGCCGGGCTGCGCGGTTTGAATGCCAGAAGATCCTTTGTCTCCGTCGTCGTATGAAGTAATCAGCCCTGAGCACCGGGAGACTTGGGTTGAAGTCGTCCGCCCGCAGCGCACCCGATATTGGCTGAATGCCCTGCTGTTTCTTATCACCGTCCTAAGCACCCTTTGCGTCGGTGCCCTGATGCAAGACAACTTTAATCACAACCGGGTGACGCTTTCCCTGGGTCAATATTTACTGCCGTGGAGTTGGGCCCTGGAGGACTGGCAAAGGCTTGCTTTGGGGATTCCCTTCTCGGCCTGTCTGTTGGGTATCCTGACAGCGCATGAACTGGGCCATTACGTTTTGTGCGTGCGCCGGTACGTTTATGCCACTTTGCCGTACTTTATCCCAGCCCCCACTCTCATTGGGACCCTGGGAGCATTTATTCGGATCAAGTCGCCAATCCGCAGCCGCAAAGACCTGTTTGATATCGGCATTGCCGGCCCCATCGCCGGGTTTGTAGTGGCTGTTCCGGTGCTTTTCTTCGGCCTAATGGCCTCCAAGCCGATAGCGCCGCTGGTACCGGAGAACGACGATAGCCTTGTTCTTGGACTGCCCCTGATCTTCCATTTTGCCCACTGGCTGCTGGGAGCCCTGGGTGGCCAGGTTGCACTTGCTCAACCCCACGTAACCCAGATCTACCTGCATCCCATGGCCATCGCTGCCTGGGTAGGGATGTTTGCCACGGCGCTGAACTTGCTGCCAGGCGGGCAGCTCGATGGAGGCCACATTGTCTTCGCCCTGAGCCCCCGGGCCCACCGAGCGATCGCATGGCCAACCATTGTGGTCTTGCTTCTCTTGTCGTGGTTCTTCTCGGCGAGTTGGTTGGTTTGGGCGGTAGTGCTGCGGCTTACCGGGCGGCATCCCCCCGTGCCCGAGACACCCGGTCTCAATGGCAAGCGTACCTTGCTGGCAGTCTTTGGACTTTTGATGCTGATCCTTACGTTCGCCTACAATCCGTTTCCAGGATCATCTTTGCCGGAGCTGCTGAGCCAGTTTCGGAAGAACTAGGCTACGGAGACCCCAATTATTCACCGTAGAGGACGCAGAGAGCGCAGAGAAAATCAGAGGCCATTTCAGAGACCATTTGCGATGCGCTTGTAGCCGTCATTGAGGCGCAAACTCCGCGAACTCTGTGGTGGAGATTTCTTTCTGCCGGGCCTCTGTGGTTAAGGTTCTGACTTTGTTGTTCTCCGCGTCTCCGTGTCTCCGTGGTAGGTTTTGACTTTCTTGGTTGCAGCTCGGTTACACTGCGTCCTCTGCCGTGAAGAATCAGTTCCACCACTAATTCGCTTCTACAGCAACGACAGAGCATCCACATCCACAATCACATTGGTCCGTGGAATCTTCTCGCCATCAGCAAATGCGATCATCTTTCTGAGCGCCGTATTCAGCTTTTCCCGTCCGGACGCTTTCAGAATGAAGTGATAGCGGTAATCGCGTTTCAGCCTGAGGATGGGCGCCACCGATGGCCCCAGAACGCGCACTCCTTCATTTCTGGTGGTTTCGAACCATTTTCCTAGCTGTCCAGTCCATTTCAGGGCATGGTCCAGCTTGTCACTGCGAATCAGTATGTTGGCCAGCGCGCTGAAAGGCGGGTAGTGCATCCAGCGCCGGTAGCGCACTTCTTTGTCGTAAAAGCCACGATAATCGTGCTGCTGGGCAAACTGGATGGCATAGTGATCTTGAAAGAATGTTTGCAGAATCACCTTGCCCGGAGTTTCGCCGCGGCCCGCGCGGCCCGCCACCTGCGTCAGGAGTTGGAAGGTACGTTCAGCGGCGCGGAAGTCAGGGAAACCTAGAGCGTAATCGGCGCCCACCACGCCGACCAGGGTGACTCCATGGACGTCATGCCCCTTGGCAATCATCTGCGTGCCCACCAGCAAATTGATCTCCCCGGCGTGAAACTGATTCAACGCCCGTTCAAAGTCATGGCGGCTCTTGACCGTATCGCGATCCAGTCTGCCAATCCTCGCCTGCGGAAAGGCCGCGTGCAGATGCTCCTCCACTTTTTCAGAACCTGCTCCCAGGAAAAAGATGTATTCACTCTCGCATGCGGGGCAGCGCTTGGGGACAGCCTGCCGGT
>DATMMY010000370.1:0-7502 GCA_035569515.1 Candidatus Solibacter sp.
CCATTGAGTTGCAGCAGGAAATTGCCGGCAAGAGAAAGAGACGGATCGGGCGGAACGATGTTCTTGCCTTTGCGGATGCGGTCATACCCTGCCACGATCATGGCAATCTGCGAGGTCAGGCGAATGGCCTTACGGATGTTGCTGTCGTGGTCCACCTTTTCCGCGTCCGAATCGTAGAAGGAGAGCGCGGAGACCGCAGTGCGCAAAACCTCCATGGGAGTGGCCGTCTTGGGGACCTGGCGCATTAATTCATAGATGGCCGGATCGAGCTTACGCTCCGCCACCAGTCTCTGGTTCAGGCCGGCCAGTTCGGCGCGGGTCGGCAGCTTGCCGAACCACAGCAAATAGCAGGTTTCTTCAAAAGTGGACTTTACCGCAAGCTCGTGGATATCGATGCCGCGATAGGCAAGCACTCCCGCATCGCCATCGATATAGCAAATACTTGAACTGGCAGCAACTATGCCTTCCAGACCTTTCGTTGGTGTCACCGTCGTTGACATGGCCGTCCCTTGCGCTGATTTGGATTGATATCTCTCACAGGCGGGAAAAAAATCTGTGAGATTAACCCTCTTTTATACTCTAAATCTCGGAGAGTTTCCAATCGCTTGAGCGTCGGGCAGTGTCCTCATTAACCTCAAAGGACACATCGCAGGTCCGCCGCTACCAAAAGCAAAACCTACCACGGAGGCACGAAGGCACGGAGAAAATCGAGAATCAGTTTCACCGCTGAGGCGCTGAGAAGAACACGATCAACTTCATAAGCAAATTCTTGCAGGCAGCGATTGAGCTGCCCACCGATTGCATCCTTGCATCGGGCTTGGACTGTAATGCAAAAATGCCGCTACACGCTACGAACCGCATAAACATTGGAGATTTCGCCTAGCCACTAGAATCAGCGATGCGAGCGGGGCGCTAGATATTGCATTCAATACCACGCGGGTTTACCCTTGCCCCTCAAAGTTTTTGCGAAACATTGTTTTTAAAAACCTTGTTTTACGAAAGCCTGTTTTACGAAACCTGGATTACAAACCCTGGATTGCACCCTGGATGACGAATGATGGCTAAGAAAATCTTTATTACGTTGTTGCTGCTCTCTCTTGGTCGCGTAGCGCGGGCGCAGTCGCCTGATCCGCAATTGCTGGCTGAGATCAACAAGATCAAAGCCATTGATAACCATTCCCATCCGCCCAAGGTGGTTGGCCCTGGGGAAAAAGACGACGACTTTGATGCGCTGCCCTGTGATCCTCTGGAACCCAGCATGCCCACAACTATTGGGCGCCCCGAGAACCCCCAATTCCTGGCCGCCTGGAAGGCCCTTTACAACTATCCTTACAACGACAGCTCGCCGGAACACGTGCGCGAGCTGCTCCAGACCAAGCAGCGGATCATGCAGGAGCAGGGCGACAACTTTCCCAACTGGGTATTAGACAGGCTGGGCATCGAAACCGAACTCGCTAATCGCGTAGCCCTGGGACGCGGCCTGCAACCACCGCATTTTCGCTGGGTACCCTTCGATGATGCCCTGATGCTGCCCCTGAATAACGCGAGTGTGGCCAATGAGACTCCAGACCGGAAATTCTTCTACTCCCGCGAGGAGATGCTGCTCAAGCGATACATGAAAGATCAGAACCTGAGTGCCGCCCCCGCAACTCTGCAGGAATATGTCGCAAAGGTGATTACACCGACGCTTGAGGCCCAAAAACGCCAGGGCGCGGTAGCCATCAAGTTTGAAGCAGCCTATCTTCGTACGCTCGATTTTGGCCCGATTCCCGTAGATCAGGCACAGGCAACCAGAGAAGCAGGGCAGATTTATTCCCGCTACGTCAAAGGCGCCGTTCCTCCCAAGCCCGACTACCTCAAGCTGCAGGATTACCTTGTGCGAGTGATGGCCCATGAAGCAGGCAAGCTCGGGCTGCCAGTGCATTTCCATACCGGCGGGGGCTGCGGCAGCTACTTTATGCTGAGTGGCTCGAACCCGGCGCTGCTGGAATCCCTGTTCAATGACGCGTCTCTGCGCAAGACCAACTTCGTCCTGATCCACGGCGGGGCGGCGGCCTATACCAAATACACCAACTACCTGTTGATGAAGCCCAATGTTTACGCTGACTTCTCTGAGCAGACCTGGCTTATCTCTACGCGCAAGCTGAGTGAAGTGGTGCGCGACTGGCTCGAATGGTATCCGGAAAAAGTGTTGTTCGGTACTGACCTGTTTCCTAACACTCCGGAGATCAATTGGGAGGAGATTGGCTGGCAGACTACTCAGGAGGGCCGCGAGGCGCTGGCCATTGCCTTGACTGGCATGATCCAGGATGGAGAGATCAGCCGGGAGCGCGCGGTGGAGCTGGCCCATATGGCTCTGCACGACAACGCCGCCAAACTCTACGGCTGGCCGACCCACTGAAGAATGTCTAAAAAATGAGATTTTGCTAAGGTAACTAAAATACACTCCCTTCTGTAACTTAGTCCTTGACTTGCACCCTGAGTACTGCAAAACTCACATCTGGTCCAACTAGGTAAGTTGGGAGGTGTATTTTTTTGGCTGAAGTCAGGCTGCAGGAAGGCGAACCTCTAGAAAACGCCTTGCGCCGCTTCAAACGCAAAGTCCAGCAAGAGGACATTATTAAGGAAGTCAAGCGGCACTCTTTCTACCTGAAACCCGGCGAAAAACGCCGCGTGAAGGAAGCCCTGGCGCGCAAACGCAATCGCAAGAAAGCGCGCAAGGAGCAGGATTAACCTGGCAGCGGGCCGTTCGCCGTTCTAAGGAGCGGAGGAGCGGCCCGCTTTAACAGGGGCCGCAATCGCAAGTTATTCATATCACGGAATTCATAAGAGCTGTCTGGAGTCATAAGCTGTAGGTAGTTGGGCCGAACCTTGCTGTAACGCCCTGAAATCCACTGACTGGGGATTTCGACTTTTGTCCTTCGTCCGGATCTCAGGGTGAAGTAAAAAGGGGGGACACTCTCAATGGAGTTCCAGGATAAGATTCTCAAGTGTATCGACTGCGGCGCAGATTTCGTGTTCACGGCCGGTGAACAACTCTTCTTCCACGATAAACAATTCAAAAACGAACCAAAGCGTTGCAAGAAGTGCAAAGAAAAACGCGCTCAAGCCCTCGGCCTGCCCCAGGGGGGAGGCAACTACCAAAGGGTGGAAACCAAGGCCATTTGCTCGGGATGCCAGCGCGAAACTACGGTTCCGTTCAAACCAACTCAGGGACGTCCGGTGTTTTGCCGTGAATGCTTCCAGCAGCGCAAAGGGGCTGCTGCTACAGCATAGAAAGTATTTCGAGTAAAGTCAGGCGGCTTTGCCGAATGATTCGCCCGTGGAACGTAACTTGAACCGCGGCAGGGTGTTGCTGTGTGTCTCAACGCATCAACTAAGCTGGTTTTTTGGCGGCTGCCTGGTTCTTGTTGTTGGGCTTGCTGGAAGATTTCAGGTTGTTGCGACGTTGCTGTTTGTGGTCCTCATGCTGGATCAGCAGGATCTCAAGCTGGCGGAGTAGATCGTCTGTATTCATGGGTTTTACCAGCATCGACTGGGCGCCCTCTGACTTCCAGTCACCGCCCAGCAGCGGATAAGCGGTCAAGATCGATACGGCGGGGTTGTAGTCCGTCTTCTTGGCGGCGCGGATTACCTCATAGCCTGCCTTTTCGTGCTCCATCTTCATGTCGGTGATGACCATGTGATAACTGTTGGCCTTCAGCTTGGAGATGGCCTCCTTCGCGGATGCTGCAGTTTCAACGTCAAAACCATGAATCTCCAGGATGGCTTTTAAGGTGAGGAGAATTGCTAATTCGTCGTCGACGAGAAGGATGCGGCGTTTCATGAAGTCTCCGGGAACGAGTAAACTTCTTATGGCGGTAATTCAGATGCAACTCACGGCTTATGGGTTGCGAGCTGCTGAAGGGCTGACACCCCTGTTGTTATAATATCGCTGTGCCCGGTTTTTTTGTGCAGAACTTTGGCTGCCGCGCCACCCAGGCCGATGGCGCAGCCATCGAGCAGCAGCTTGTAAGAAAAGGACTGGACCGATGTGACTCCGCCGCCCAGGCGGACCTGGTGGTCCTGAACACCTGTACGGTCACCGCTTCCGCCGATCAGGATGCGCGTGCGGCCATCCGGCGCGTGCGCCGCGAAAATCCGCTGGCAAAAATTCTGGTCACCGGGTGCTATGCGCAGAGAGCGCCCCAGGAAGTTGCCGCGCTGGAAGGTGTAACCTGGGTGGTGGGAAACTCCCACAAGCATCAAGTGGCTGACATCGCCACTTCGGCCTCTCCTGGCTTTATTTCGCTCGAAAATGTAGTTCTCTCTTCGCCCGCGTTCACGGTGATCGGCGATATCTTTGCCCATACTGAACTCATTGCCGCTCCGGTCTTTTCGAGCGATGACATTTCAGCCCGCACGCGTCCTAATCTGAAGGTGCAGGATGGCTGTAACAACCGGTGTTCTTTTTGCATTATTCCCAGCGTCCGTGGACAGAGCCGGTCGATGCGGCTGGAGCGTGTGATTGAAGAAGCCAATGCCCTGGTGTCTGCGGGCTATCGCGAGATTGTTCTCAGCGGCATTAACCTGGGCCGCTGGGGACGCGATTTTATTCCCCAGCAGCGATTCGAAGAGCTGATTAAGGCCCTGCTGGAGCACACCGATATAGAGAAACTCCGCATCAGCTCCGTCGAACCCATGGACTGGAGTGATGAGCTGATTGGATTGGTGGCCGGTTCCACGCGTATCGCCGGCCACGCGCATGTTCCACTGCAATCCGGCAGCGACTTCATCCTGCGGCGGATGCACCGCAAATACCGTCCCTGGCATTACGCGGAAAAGATCAGACGAATTCATGAAGCAATGCCGGATGCGGCAATCGGCGCCGATGTGATGTCCGGCTTCCCTGGTGAGACCGATGAATTGTTTGCGGAAAGCTACAGCTTCATCGAGCACTTGCCTTTCACGTATCTGCATGTCTTTACTTACTCCTCGCGGCCGGGAACGCCTTCGGCTGAGATGGCGGGGCAGGTCCCGGTGGCAGTCGCACGAGAGCGCAACCACCGGCTGAGAGATCTGGCTGCGCGGAAGAACCTGGAATTTCGCAAGCGCTTTCTGAATCGAACTCTGCAGGTCATCACCTTGCAATCGGGAGATGAACTGGGAACTGAGGCGCTTAGCGACAATTACCTTAAAGTGAGAGTTTCCGGCGCCCATCCGGCAAATACCTGGATGAACGTTGAGATAGTGGGTCTGGGACCGGAGGACCTTCTTGCGGAAGTCCAGCAGGAGGCACTACTGGAAACCGCAGTGTGACCTATTTTGGTCCTTCCAGTGCTGCCTTCAGCGTGGCAACCACCCCAAACGATAAACGGAAGCGTAGCGCCCCCGTGCTATAATTTTCAAGTCTTGCCCTGTTTCGGGTTTCTCCCTGCATTTATTACAAAACAAGGCTGTAGGGATTTTAGGAGGATCGCATCGATAAACGTTTTATTCGCATGAATGATCGCATTCGCGCACGCGAGATTCGCGTGATTGATGCGGATGGCAGCCAGCTTGGTGTCATGGCCCCGCAGGACGCCCTCAGAAAGGCCCGCGAACAAAACTTTGATCTGGTAGAGATATCGCCGAATGCTGTTCCGCCGGTTTGCCGCATTATGGACTACGGCAAATTCCTCTACGAAAACGAGAAGAAAGAGCGGGCGGCAAAGAGAAACCAGAAACAGATCGTCCTGAAAGAGGTCAAGTTCAGCGTCAACGTGGACGAGCACGATTACGTTACCAAGAGGAACCACGTGCTCCGCTTCCTGGACGAAGGCGATAAAGTAAAAGCCAGCTTGCGTTTCCGAGGACGGGAAATGGCCCACCAGAACCTGGGACGCAATGTTCTCGAACGCCTTATTAAAGAGGTCGGCGAGAAAGGGATTGTTGAATTTCGGCCACGCATGGAAGGCAATACCATGCACGCGATCCTGGCCCCACTCAAGCAAATTCCGGGAGCCAAAAAGCAGGAAAAACAACAGCGTCCTCAGCAGCAACAGCAGGAAAAGCCGAGACCGCCACAGCAGCAACAGCCTCAGCAACAACCGGCGCAGCAGCAACAACAGCCGGAACCGCAACCTGCCGGTGGTCAGACGCCCACCGGAACTTAAGATTTTCGCGTTGAACACGCGCATCGATAGAGATTTATGCCAAAAATGAAGACCCACAAAGGCGCAGCCAAGCGATTCAAGAAGACTGCCACCGGCAAGATCAAGCGGGGCAAGGCTTTTAAGCGCCATATACTTACCTCCAAAGCCACCAAGCGCAAACGCCACCTGGATACCGATACACTGGTCAGCGACGCGGATGCACCTAAGGTGCGGAGAATGATCCCTTACTAGGGACAGAGTTTGGCCCGCCTGAGAAATCAGCGCAGAGGCCGGACCTGAAACAAAAGCGTGTGAACTTGAGCCGTTAAGCCGGCGTCTGAGCCTGCTGGCGAAATCCTGATCCCGCAAAGCGGGAGAAGGAACTCTAAAGGCTCTGATTACATGCATGTGTGCGAAGAGGCTTGCAGGTCGAACAAGCTCTGCCTCCAGCCGCAATAACCGCCGGAAAATCCGGCATGAAATAAAAAAGGAGCAGTCATGCCTCGCGTAAAACGTGGTACTAAGCGCCGCCAGCGCCGGAAAAAGATATTAGAGCGCGCCAGCGGATATTTCCTCACAAAATCAAAGCTCTATCGCGCCGCCAAAGAGTCGGTGGAACGCGGACTGAAATTTGCCTATTCGGGCCGCAAGCAGAAGAAGCGCCAGTACCGCTCCATCTGGATCGTGCGCATCGGCGCCGCCTCCAAGCTAAACGGAATCAGCTATAACCAGTTCATCAGCGGATTGAAAAAAGCTGGAATCGAACTGGACCGCAAGGTGCTCGCCGATATCGCCACCAACGATCCAGCAGGCTTTACGGCCCTGGCGGAGACCGCAAAACGGGCCCACGCGGCGGCAGCTTAAGAAGCAGTCAGCACTTAGCACTCAGCATTCAGCCCTGGAGCGGATATGCTGTGCCGCACTTTACTGTGTGGCACAGTCGCTCTCGGCTGTGTTGTCTGTTTCACCGCAAAGGACGAAGGCTTTCTCCATTTTGTCATCCTGAGCAACAGACTCGGCAATAGCAAATTAAGAGAAAGTGAACTGATGCCGACGGGGGACGCATTCTATTAATGAGTGTCATCCCGAGCGCAGCGCCGCAAAGAAGCGAGCACAACGTATCTCAAAGGCGCGAAGAGAGGGACCCCGACAAGACTTCGGGCTTAAAATACAGTTCAAAGCTTTCTACCCGAATCTTGACGGCATTGTCCTATTCGACATTTTTTAAACCACCATGTACATCGTTCCCAAACTCGAAGACTATTCGCCTGCCGCCTTAGACAAGGCCGTTCAGGAACTGCTCACCGCGGCAAGGCAGGAAGCCGAAGCGGCTGCGGGCGAAAACGAGTGGAGGGCCTTCCGCGACCGCTGGATGGCGCGCAAGAACGG
>DATMMY010000371.1:0-6307 GCA_035569515.1 Candidatus Solibacter sp.
CAGTTAAGGAAGATTGAGAAAAAAGAGATCGTCATCCCGAGGGTCTACCCGCGCGGCAGTGCGGGTAGATCGGAGGGACCTTGCGGTTCGCCATTAACCAGAAAGGCTCTGAACCACCTTAACTGAACAGTATTGGCTTTAGCCCCTGGCTTTTGCTTTTCGGCACCACAAACCACGAATAGGCCGCATTGATTTTAAAAGACTTACAAAAGCTGTTCATTAAGAGGCCGTTCTTTGGCCGAAGAATCCCCACGCTCTCTCACACGACGAACATGGAAAGCTCACGATGCCCTTCAGATTTAGCCCCTGCACCTTGCGGCGCTCACGAAATCGCCATTGCCCTAATTTATTCCTGCATTCCTCCAGTACCTGAATTCATTATTTATAATCATCGGTACAGCATTCATCAGGAGAATTTTCTTTGCAGGCAGAAATCGGCATTATCGGCGGCAGTGGTCTGTATTCCATGCCTGGGCTTACTGACGTTCATGAGCTCAACGTACAAACTCCCTTTGGCAGCCCTTCGGACGCTTATATTCTCGGCACATTGGAAGGGCGCAAAGTAGCGTTTTTGGCGCGCCATGGCCGCGGGCATCGCATTCTCCCTTCAGAGCTGAACTTTCGCGCGAACATCCTCGGCATGAAACAGTTGGGTGTTGAGCGGATACTCTCTATCTCCGCTGTGGGCTCCTTGAAGGAGGAGCATAAACCTACTGACTTTGTGATACCCGACCAGTTTATTGACCGTACATTTCATCGGGCCTCCACATTCTTTGGGGAAGGCATCGTCGCTCACGTTGGCTTTGGCGATCCCATATGCCAGGAAGTTGCTTCCGTTATCGGCAAGTCATGCAAAGAGGCGGGAGTGGTTAGCAAACTCGGTGGCACATACGTTTGCATGGAGGGACCGCAATTTTCCACAAGGGCGGAATCGAATCTCTATCGCAGTTGGGGGGCCGACCTGATCGGCATGACCAATCTGCAGGAAGCCAAACTCGCCCGCGAGGCGGAGATCTGCTACGCCACCATGGCCATGGTGACCGACTATGATTGCTGGCACGATGGTCACGATGAGGTGAGCGTGGAGCAGGTGATCAGGGTCCTGGCCACCAACGCCGATAATGCGGCTCGGGTCGTCAAAAAAGCGGTGGCGCTCATCCCCAAAGACCGCAAATGCAAATGCGGCTCCGCGTTGCAGTACGCCATTATGACCGATCCCACCAAAATCCCCCCAGCTACTCGTCAGAAGCTAGGCTTGCTGGTGGACAAATACCTTAATAAAGGCCAGGAGGCAAAAGCCTAAGTGTCACTGCTCGTGGTTGGCTCTGTTGCTTTTGATTCAGTTAAAACCCCTTACGGCAAAGTGGATCGCGTGCTTGCCGGAGCTGCAACCTATTTTTCACTTGCCGCCAGTTTCTTTACAGACGTTCGCGTGGTCGCGGTGGTAGGTGAAGACTTTACCCAGAAAGAAGAGAAGGTCTTTCTTGAGCGCGGCATTGACATCAGCGGCATCGCCCGCGAAAAAGGCAAGAGCTTCTTCTGGGCCGGAGAATACGGCGAGAATGTGAATGAGGCCAAGACCCTCGATACCCAGCTTGGGGTCTTCGCCGAATTTAATCCGCAAATTCCCGAGAAGCTCAAAACCACCGAATACATCTTTCTCGCTAACATAGATCCAGTGCTCCAGGTAAATGTAAGAAAGCAGATCAATGGGGCCAAGTTTGTAGGTGGCGACACCATGAACTACTGGATCAACGGCAGCCGCCAGCAACTCGGAGAGATGATGCGGGTCGTGGACGCCCTGCTCATCAATGACACCGAAGCAAAAATGCTGGCCCAGGAGTTCAGCCTGGTGCGCGCGGCGCAAAAAATCCTTACCATGGGCCCTAAGGCGCTGGTGATCAAACACGGCGAATATGGCGCTACAGTCTTCTTTCAGGATGGGGCCTTCGGTATTGGTCGCCATCCATTCCGCGCGCCAACCTTGCCTATTGAGAGAGTTACTGATCCCACCGGGGCCGGTGACTGCTTTGCGGGTGGATTTATGGGATATATCGCCTCACAGGGCCGACTGACCCGCGAGGTGTTCAAGCGTGCCATGTTTTACGGTGGGGTCATGGGCTCGTTTGCCGTCGAAGACTTCGGTACGGCGCGCCTGCAGAAGCTCACGAAGCCGGAGATAGAAGAGCGCTACAAAATTTTCCGCGAGCTGACGCACATCGAATGACCCCGGCAGTTGTGTCCCGCAGCTCCGGAGCCCCGGGAACCCCCGATGTCAAAGCCGGAGCCGGGGACTACTGGTTGTTGGCTGCAATCAGTGCTCTTATCTCCATTGCTGCGGCACTTTTCTATTTCCGCCACGGCGCAATTCTTCTCTACGGCGATGCCGTGGCCCATATCAACATTGCCCGGCGTGTCTTTGATTCCAGGACGCCGGGCATCTTTCAACTGGGTACCGTCTGGCTGCCGCTGCCACATCTTCTGGATGTCCCGTTTATCGGCAATGATTGGATGTGGCGCAGCGGCTTGGGTGCATCCATCCCATCCATGCTGGCCTATGTTGCGGGAACCCTGGGCATATTCCGGCTGCTTCGCGGATATGCCTCGCACGCTACGGCCTGGATCGGCGCGCTCATCTATGCCCTGAATCCCAACCTCATCTACATGCAGACCACTGCCATGACAGAGGTCTTGTACCTGGCATTTTTTATCTGGACGGTCGTTTATTTTGCTGAATTTGTACGCAGTATGACCGTTGACGCAGAGCGCGCGCGCAGGTCGCTCGAACGTTGCGCCCTGATGCTCTCCGGAGCAATGCTGGTCCGTTATGACGGATGGTTTCTGGCTGCGGCCGTTGGTTTAGCAGTCATCGTTGCCATTTGGCGATCAGGCCGTCCTGCGCCCCGGATTCGAAGAGCATTCATCAATTTTCTCTTGTTGACGGGCCTGACTGCGGGTCTGTGGCTGGCTTACAACTATGGCCATTATTACAACGCTCTCGAGTTCGCCAATGGGCCTTATTCCAACCGGGCTGTTGCTCAGTTGTCGCACACCAGCACCATGCCTGTGTATCCGGGCGAGAACGATCCTCGCACAGCCGCCATCTACTTTCTGAGGGTCTCCCGGCTCAGCATTACTGAAGGAAGCCTGGAATATCTCTTGTTCAGCGCCGCTTTCGTGGCGATGCTGGCCGCCATTTATTTTTCTCGCAGGCACTGGCCCGGATTGTTGCTGTGGGTCCCTCTGCCGTTTTATGTCCTGAGCATTGCCTGGGCCAGCGTGCTCATCTTCTTTCCCCAATGGTGGCCGTATAGTTATTACAACGTCCGCTATGGTTTGCAGATGCTTCCCGCGGTTGCTGTCTTTAGCGCTTTGGCCTTTGAATTTCTTTCCCAGCTTATTCCATCGCGATTCGTCGCCATTGCGATCTTGCTGGTGGTTGCAGGCAGCTATGGTTCGGCCTGGCGGAAAAAGCCAATTTGCCTGAGGGAAGCTGAAGTCAACGGCGGAGCACGGATGGCGTTCGAAAGAGAACTTGCGCGAGGGCTGGGGAGCTTGCCACCGGAAGCCACGCTGATGATGGAATGCGGCGGTCACCCTGGAGCGCTTGAGGATGCCGGCATTCATTTTCGCCGCGTCCTCAACGAAGGCAATCATCCTGACTGGGAAATCGGCCTTAGCGGTCCCGCTCATGCTGCTGATTATGTAATTGCATTCCAGGGGGACGCGGTTAGCCGCGCCATCCGTCTCTTTCCTCAGGGGTTGTTGCCTGTTGCCATAGTAGAGACTCCCGGGCAGCCCAGAGCCACCATCTATCGGTCAATGCACTAAGATTGGTTCCAGAACCGGCAGATCTTGACATGAATCTTTTGATTATGAAACATGGATTATGAAACACGCTGTTGCAACAATTCTTGTGTCGAATGCGGCGCTCGCGGCCCTGCTCTCCAAGACAATTATGCGCCTGGTGCTGGCTGCCTTTCTGGGCGGCATCATTGGCCTGGAGCGGGAACTCAAGCATCGGCCGGCCGGCTTGCGCACAAATATGTTCATCTGCTTCGGCGCAGCCATGTTCACCATACTATCGGCTGAACTGGCGGAGCCCAACGACCGTGTCCGGATAGCCGCGCAGATCATCCCTGGGATTGGCTTTATCGGCGCTGGATCGATTCTGCATTCCAAAGGCGGCGTCACTGGATTGACCACGGCGGCCACTTTGTTTGTGGTGGCTTCTATTGGAATGGCCTGTGGCGGCGGGCTCTACCTTCCCGCTATCTTTGCCACCATGCTGATCTTTCTGGCGCTCCACTTTCTGGGCTGGGTAGAAAGACGGTTCAATCTTAAGCCGCTGGTCATGAACTACAGCATTGTGACTGAGAAATCAGCCGACGAGATTGTCTCTGAAGTCAACAGCGTCCTGGAGGATGCACAGGTGGAAATGGACGGGATGCGGCTGAATAAATTCAATGGCAAAGAGCGTATCACTTTCAGCGTGGATGGCACCCGCAGCCTGCACAAGATATTGATGGATCGCTTTCGCCAGTCCGATGCCTTGCGCAACTTTGAGGCGATCCGCGGCTTCGAGCACGATTAGACAGTTTTATAGTTACTGTCGTCCGACCACCGGTGGAAGAACGGCCCTTTAGAGCTTGTCCTGAGGTTAAGCCGAAGGAGCCGTGTTCAGAAGCACAAATGCAAGGGCTTTAGAGCGTGTGAGAACCTTTTGGAGCGTAGCGAGAGGACCTGCGGGCGAAGATGACCGAATGCTGAAAGAGGATCAGTGTCATTCTGAGCGGCAGCGAAGAAACTGCTCCGCTGCACTTAAGGTGCGCGAGAAACCGAACTGTCTTAGGCATCACGCTGCAAAGGGCTTTTTAGCCCTGGTGTTATACGGCTGGCCAGGGTCTCACAAACTGGATCACCAACTCTAAAATGTTCTAAATCTGCTGCAACATTAATAGAATTACGCACACAAGAATCATGGCGATCCCATTTACCAAAGCTTCCGCTTGTGGCAACGACTTCCTTATCATCGACAGGGCCTACGCTCCAGACGACATATTTGATTTCAGCCGCCGTATCTGCAATCGTCACAACGGTGTGGGCGCTGATGGCGTGGAGTGGCTGTTCCCTGCGACCGATGCCGACATTCACGCCCGCCTGATCAATGCCGATGGCACCGAAGCTGAGATTTCCGGCAATGGCACGCGCTGCGTAGCTGCCTATCTTGCGGAGCGCGGCGGCAAAGAAAGACTCACGGTGCGCACCGGCGCCGGCATCAAGCACTGTGAAATGGTGTCGCGCAACCAGGGCCGTTTCGAATTTGAGATGGAGATGGGCAGCCCCCAGATCGGTGATGACTTCTCCATCGGTATATCGTCTGGCGAAGTGCGCGGGACCCCGGCTTCCATGGGCAATCCCCATTACGTGGTTTTTGTGAAAGATTTTCCGGAGAACTGGCGGCAGCAAGGAGAAGAGATCGGCCATCATGAGGTTTTCAAGCAGGGCGTCAATGTGGAATTTGTGAAGGTGCAAAGCAGCAACGACATCGAAGTACGTTTCTACGAGCGAGGCGTGGGTGAAACGCAGTCGTCGGGGACTGGCTCGTGCGCCTCGGCGGTGGCCTCTATCGCTCGAGGCTTCGCCACGTCTCCTCTCACGGTGCACGCTCCGGGCGGGCCGCAGGTGGTGCGCTGGACCGGGCAAAATGTCTTTCTGCGCGGTCCGGCACAACTCATCTGCAGGGGTGAGTTCCTGGCATGAATAATATTCAACCTCCGGCGCTCCGGCCCGGCGATAAGATCGGCATCATCGCCCCGGCCAGCAATGTGGACCAGCGATTGTTGGAAACAGGGTGCGCGCGTCTGCGGCAAATGGGCTATGAGCCGGTTTATTCACAAAGCATTCTGGAGCGCGATCTTTACTTTGCCGGCACGGTAGAACGCCGGATGCGCGAGATAGAGGAGATGCTGGGGCGGGAAGATATCCGCGCTCTAATTTGCGCACGAGGCGGCTATGGAAGCAACTACCTCTTGGAGAGGCTCGATTTCGGAAAATTTGCTCAACGCCCCAGAATCCTGGTTGGATACAGCGACAACACTTCATTGCTGACCGCCATCCACGACCGCGCCGGCCTCATTGTCTTCCACGGCCCCATGCTCACTAAAGATTTTGCTTCGGCCGGCGGGGTTGAGCTCACGAGCTGGAACAACGCAGTTCAAGGAGCCAGCTCGTGGAGTATTCCCATGGCCGGAGTCGAGGTATTGCAGCAAGGCCACGCACGAGGTCGTCTCTACGGAGGATGTCT